>PLYG01000173.1 GCA_003153335.1 Betaproteobacteria bacterium
GACGACGACCCCGGCTGTGCCTGGGGCGGCCCTAAAAGAAGCACCGAAGGCGGCCACTAACGTCCCGGCGCCCGCCCCGCCAGCGGGCCCAGCCCCGGCCAAGGCCGCGGCACCAGCGCCTGCGCCTGCTGCGGTTCCGGCCAGGGCTGCTGCGCCAGCACCTGCGCCCGCGACGGCTCCGGCCAAGGCTGCGGCACCCGCCGCGGTTGCTCCTGCTGCCCCGGCAAAGGCTGAGCCGGTGAAAGCGGGAGCGCCGAAGGCCGATGCCGGCAAGACCGCCGCGCCATCCAAGGCCGACGCCAAGGCAGCGAAGAAGGAAGAGGCCGCCAAGGCAAAGGCCGACAAGGCCGCCGCCAAGGAAGCCAAGAAGGACGCGAAGGACAAGAGCGGCAAAGACGCCCCAACGGAAGCCGCGAAGAAGGACGCGCCGAAGAAGTAACGCGATCGACGCGGCATCGCCGTGGTTGCCCGCGGCAACAAAAGCCCCACCCTCGCGCGGGGCTTTTGTTTTTTTGTGGACACGCGTGGCGCCTGGACGGTTGCCGTCTTCCTGCACGCCCGATAGGCGGGCTCGCCGTTGGATCGCGTGTGTCGGATAGAATGCGAAGTGCGCTGACCAATAACCGACCATGTACAAGACTATCGAAGATTTCATCGGCAATACGCCGCTCGTACGCCTGCAGCGCGTACCGCAGGCGCTTGGCATTCCGGACACCACGATCGTCCTGGCCAAGCTCGAGGGCAACNNTCGAGGCGACCAGCGGCAATACCGGCATCGCGCTGGCGATGGTAGCGGCCATTCGCGGCTACAAGATGGTGCTGGTAATGCCCGACAACCTGTCGCTGGAGCGGCGGTCGAGCATGAAGGTCTACGGCGCGGAACTGGTGCTGACGGCGGCAGCGAAAGGCGGCATGGAGTTCGCGCGCGATCTCGCTGCCGAGATGGTGGCGGAGGGCAAAGGCAAGATGCTCGATCAATTCGCCAATCCGGACAATCCATTGTCGCATCTGCGCGGAACCGGTCCTGAAATCTGGCGCGACACCGAAGGCAAGGTCACGCACTTTGTCAGCGCGATGGGCACCACAGGCACCATCATCGGCACGTCGCGCTTTCTCAAGCAGCAGAATCCGGCGATACAAGTCATTGGCGCGCAACCGGCGGAAGGTTCGCAAATTCCCGGCATCAGAAAGTGGACCGAGGCCTATCAGCCGCGTATCTACGATGGCTCGCTGATCGACCGGCTGGAACTGGTCACGCAGAAGGAAGCCGAAGACATGGCGCGGCGCCTGGCACACGAGGAAGGAATTTTCGGTGGCGTCTCTTCGGGCGGCGCATTGGCGGTCACGCTCGGCGTGGCGCGCGAGTTGCAGGAGGCCGTTGTCGTGTTCATTGTCTGCGACCGCGGCGACCGCTATCTTTCGACCGGTGTTTTTTCCGAATGAATCCCTGCCTTGTCTTTGACATCGAAACCGTCCCCGATGTGGCCGGGTTGCGCCGCCTGCACGATCTTCCCCCGAGTTTGAGCGATGCCGACGTCGGGGCTGCTGCGCAGACACTGCGCCGCCAGACCAGCGGCAGCGACTTTCTCCCGCACTACCTGCAGCGCGTGGTCGCGATCTCGTGCGTGCTGCGCGCGGGAACCAAGCTTGCGGTCTGGTCGCTGGGCGATCCCGATGATGGCGAAGCCGTGCTGATCGCCTGCTTCTTCGAATTATTCGACCGCTATACGCCGCAGGTCGTTTCGTGGAACGGCGGTGGCTTTGACTTTCCGGTGTTGCACTATCGCAGCCTGATTCACGGGATCACCGCGCCGCGGTACTGGGAGTGGGGCGATGAGGATCGCGACTTCCGGTACAACAACTATTTGAATCGGTATCACACGCGACATATCGACTTGATGGATTTGCTGGCGCAATTCCAGGCGCGCGCCTACGCGCCGCTGGACGCGATGGCGAAGCTGTGCGGCCTGCCCGGCAAGCTGGGAATGGACGGCTCGCAGGTGTGGGGCGCCTATCAGCGCGGCGAAATCGCGGCCATACGCGCGTACTGCGAGACCGATGTGGTGAACACCTATTTGCTCTATCTGCGGTTCATGCAGTTGCGCGGCGTTCTGAACGCCGATGCTTACGCCGAAGAAGTGGCGCTGACCCGGAAACGGCTCGGTGAATTGCCAGAGCAGCCTTGGGGCGAGTATTTGCGCGAATGGAGCGCCGGCGCGTCGTAAAGCCCGGACGCGTGGAGGTTTACTGCCAATTCTTGCGGGAAATGTAACCAGGTGTTGCGCTGTTCCACCTTCCCACCTGCAATGGGGCACCGCCAACTTATGGCAACCGGACAACTCCGGTGCCGAGCTCAATGACGTTACCGGAAACCAGAATCTCCCGGCCTGGTGTAACTCGCAATCCGAGACGGCATGGGCGCCCAACGGCTGCACCTTGCGCCACGGCGAGGTCGACCGGCAATGATTGCGAAGTGGCGAGCATCCAGCCGCCCAGATTGGCGCAGGCAGACCCGGTCCCCGGGTCCTCGATGACGTTGGTGTGCTTGGTAAAGAAAAACCGCGACTCCACATTGCGCGGTCCGGCGTAGGCCCAGACGTAACACATCGCCTGTCCTATGCTGTTCCGGGGCCAATCGACGATCGTCCCCGCGTCCGGATCGGCCCGGCGCACGGCATCGACGCTGGCAAGCGGCACTATGAGTTGCTCAGCGCCGGTGTTGACCCACAGCGGCTCCGCACCGATGTCTTGCGGCGCCAGCCGCAAATACCGCGCCAGCCGTTCCCGGTCGATCCCGGGCGGCCTTGTCTTGGGAGCTTGTGCGCTCAGCGTCCAGGTGTCCCCGTTCGCCGATACGGGAATGATTCCGGCGCGCATTTCGAGGGTGACAGCGTTCGGGGCGCCAAGCAAACTGCGCACGACGTGCGCAGTGCCGAGCGTGGGGTGACCGGCGAATGGCATTTCGAACGTTGGCGTGTAGATGCGCACCCGCGCCGTTGCCTTGGCGGAAGGAAGTATGAAGGTGGTTTCGGACAGGTTGAATTGCAGCGCCAGCGCCTGCATTGTTCTGTCATCCAGGCCCCGCGCGTCTTCGAATACACAGAGCGGGTTTCCTTCCAGCGGTGCACCGGCAAACACATTGACCAGTCGATAGCGATAGGATGGCATAGCGACAACTCCGGTGAGCAACGGGCTAGCGAAGGCTGTTACGGCTGCAGGTACTGCGAGGCCAGCTTGCCGAATTCCTTTCCTTGATCTGCCAGGTCCTGCTTGAGCGCGCGCAGGCGCGATTCGGCGGTCGATATCTGATAGAAGTTGCCGTCACCTGCCTTGAGGGCAAGTTCGAATTGTTCGATCGCGCCGCGCAAATTGCCCAGCCGCACGTAGTATTCGCCCTGATGCGCGTGCTCTTGCATCTTCTTGCCAAGTGCCGCATAGCTCTTTGCTGCAAGTTGATGCAGTCTGCCGTCATCCGGAAAGCGCAGCAACTGGCCCTCGATAAACTGGATGGCGGCAGCGTGCTGCCCGGTCTCGATCAGTGCGTCGGGATAGTCGTAAACGAGCTGCATGTGATTGGGATAGCGCTGGAGCGCTGCCTGGTACCTTTTGATCGCGACGTCGCGCTGTCCTGCCTGCGAGAGCACTTGCCCCGCCATCGCCTCGATCATTGCATGCGGTGCCGCGGTTTTTTCCAGCACGGCGAGCTCCTTTACAGCGCGCTCCAGCTGCTTGTCGCGCAGCAATGAAGCGACCAGGCCGTAGCGCGTTGCCGATTCGTCGTTGAACTTCTTTTCGGCGAGGCTTGTCTCAAAATAAAGGATCGCGTCCTTTGCCGTGCCTTGATAGCTCTTGAGCAATGCTCGCACAAAATTGAAATCCCGCGAATCCGGCACCTGGCGGTACGGTTTGGCTTCGGCGCGATTGATCGCCTCGGCAATCCGTTCGTAGGTTATCGGATGGGTGCGCAGATAACTCGGCGTGTTGCTGTCGTAGACGCGAAGGGTGCGCTGCAGCCGTTCGAGCATCGTGGCCATCGCGCGCGTATCGAACCCCGCCTTGTCGAGAACCTGGAAACCGATCCGGTCCGCTTCACGCTCGTTGTCCCGGCTGAAATTGAGTTGGTTTTGAATGGAGGCCGCTTGCGCGGCGGCAATGCCGCCGCTGGCTAAATCCGGACGCGAGCGCGCTGCCAGCACGGCGACTGCCATCGCGGCGAGCGTGACGAGCTGGTTCTTGGTTTCCCCGGCGATCTGGCGCGCGATATGGAGCTGCGTTACATGCGAGATTTCGTGGGCCAGCACGCTGGCAAGCTCCGATTCGTTCTGGGTCATCAGCAACAACCCGGTGTGCACTGCGACAAAGCCACCTGGGAGGGCGAACGCGTTGATGGACGGGTCGTCGACTGCAAAAAACTGGAAATCCTGTTTGGAGGCGGACGATGCGAGGACCAAGCGGTGGCCAAGGTTGTTTAGATAGGCGTTGACCTCGGGATCGTCAAGGTACGCGCCGCTGGCATGCACCTGCCGCATCGTTGCCTCGCCGAGCTTGCGTTCCTGCGCCGGCGAAATGACCGCTTGAGAGCTGTCGCCCAGTTCCGGCAACGTCTGGCCGGGTCCACTTTGGGCCGGCAGCAATCCGGCGATGACAAAAAGATGCGCGAACAACGCGCGGCGGGTGGAAAGGCGCATGGAATCAGGGAATGGTCAGGAAGAAAAGCATGAGTACGAAAGCAGTGATTGGCGATGCTGCAATGATCAGTCTCCACCTTGGTGATACTGCGCCTAAGAATATCTCCTGATTGGTTCAGGAACAAGCCTCAAGTCTACACTTAACAGGCTGTTGAAAGGCTGCTGCTGACCATCTGCGGCCGCTGTTGCCAAGTGAGACGGTGCTCGAAATCCTCACGTACGTCCAAGTACGCTGCGGTTTCTGCGCGCCTCATTTACCAAACTGAGGCCTTGCATATGACCATCCTCGCTACACTTTTCAACAGCCTGTCAACGCAACCGATGCTAAGATGCGCGATCCGGGAAAAAGTTGCCGAGGAGCATTTTTGCTGTGGTGAATAGGGAAGCCGGTTCTGCCCTGACTCACTTCGATGTCGAGGGCCAGGCGCATATGGTCGACGTTTCGTCCAAGCCCGACAGCTTTCGCGTGGCGCGCGCGACCGGCCGCATCAGCATGTTGCCGGCAACGCTGGCGCTGATCGAAACCGGTGAAGCCGGCAAAGGCGACGTGCTCGGGATTGCGCGCATCGCGGCGATTCAGGCGGCCAAACGCACCAGCGAGTTAATTCCGCTCTGCCATCCGCTGTCGCTCACCCGCGTTGCCATTGACTTCACCGTTGATCGGGCCGCCTCTTCGATCGAGATCCAGGCGACCGCCGAGACGGTGGGCAAGACGGGGGTGGAGATGGAGGCGCTGACTGCGGCCTCGGTGGGACTCCTTACCATCTACGACATGTGCAAGGCCGTCGACCGCGGGATGCAGATATTGGCCATCGGGCTGGCCGAAAAGTCCGGTGGCAAGTCGGGTCATTGGCGCCGGTCCCCGACCTGAACGCATTCTTCCCTTTACAGTTCAACGGGTTAAGTGGCATAATCCACAGTTTGCCGCAGAGGATTGGCGCGCCGAAGCCTCCGACTCGGGGGTGGGGTGCCCCCGACGCGGGATGGCAACAATCGGTGCTGTGGGCCAGTGAGGGCCGGCGCGGCGCCTCGAGGAGAAGAATATGCGCATCAACATCGGATTGAACGACAAGCAGCGGGGCGGAGTTATTACGATCCTGAATACCCTCTTGGGTGATGAGTTTGTGCTGTATGCCAAGACGCGCCGCTTTCACTGGAATGTCACGGGTCCCCAGTATGGCGAGTTGCACAAGTTTTTCGAGGCGCAGTACGAAGCGCTGAGCACGATTGTCGACGAAGTCGCAGAGCGGGTCCGCGCCCTCGACGGGATGGCCGCGGGTTCGCTGGAGGAATTCCTGAAGCTGACCCACCTGCCGGAAGAAGCCAACAAGAAATTCGACGCCAAGGGCATGCTTGCCGCGTTGCTTGCCGATCATGAGTCGATTGCGCAGCATTTGCGCCAGGATCTGGGCACCTGCGAGGAAAAATGCGGCGACGTCGGAACCAGTGACTTTCTTACCGGCCTGATGCAGCAGCACGAACATATGGCCTGGATGCTGCGCAGCTATCTGAAATAAGCGTAACGCTCCCTTCTCCCTCTGGGAGAAAGGCTGGGGATGAGGGAAGTTGCTCCCGTCTACTCACGCACCCGCGAATCGAGCCAGATAGTCACCGGCCCGTCGTTGTTCAGCGTGACCGCCATGTCCGCGCCGAATACGCCCGTCGGGACTGGCCGGCCCAGCGCCAGCGCGAGCTCGGCAACGCACTGTTCAAACAGGGGCTGCGCCGCAGCTGGCGGCGCGGCATTGGAGTAGGACGGGCGATTGCCCTTCTGGGTCGAGGCGAAAAGCGTGAACTGGCTCACCGCCAGGATGCTGCCGCCGATGTCCAGAACCGATCGGTTCATGACGCCCGCATCGTCGTTGAAAATCCGCAGATTGACGATCTTTCTCGTGAGCCAGGCGATATCTTCCTTGCCGTCGGCCGCGGTGACACCCACCAGCAGCAAGAGCCCCTGGCCGATTGCACCCGCGACCGTGCCGTCGACGGCAACCGAAGCATGGGTAACCCGCTGGACAAGGGCCCGCATCGCGATCGTCCCTGGACGAAAAAGGGAAGTGTAGTCCGCGCGGTCGCCGCCCGGATAGTAGAATCCGTCTGCGGTCGCCAGACAATGAACTCACGCATCTCCTCTCTCCGTTCGCCTGCGGCCGTTGCCGCGCGGGTGGCCGATATCGCACCCTTTCAGGTCATGGAAGTGCAAACCGCTGCACGCGCGCTGGAAGCAGCGGGCCGGTCGGTCATTCATCTGGAGATAGGCGAACCCGATTTTCCGACGCCGCAGCCGGTGATCGCTGCCGCGCAGGCGGCAATCGCGCAGGGCGACGTCTACTACACCTCGGCACTGGGCATTCCTGCGCTGCGGGAAGCGATCGCGCAGCATTACCGTGATACGTACCGCGTCGAGATCGATCCGCAGCGCGTGATCGTCACCGCGGGCGCGTCGGCCGGATTGCTGCTGGTCGCGGCGTTGCTGGTGGATCGTGATCGCAGGGTGCTGCTCACCGATCCCGCGTATCCGTGCAATCGCCACTTCGTTCGGGCCATGGAAGGCATTCCCGTCGGGGTGCCGGTAGGTCCGGATTCGTCGTATCAGCTCAATGCCGACTTGATTCGCGAACACTGGAATGAGGATACGGTCGCGGCGCTGGTCGCAACGCCATCCAATCCAACGGGCACCGTGATTGCTGCAGATGCGTTGCGCCGCTGTGCCGAACAGATGGATACACTAGGCGGCAGTCTGATCGTCGACGAAATCTATCAAGGGCTTAGCTACGCACGCCAGCCATCGTCGGTACTCGCATTCTTCGATCAGGCCTTTGTGATCAGCAGTTTTTCGAAGTATTTCAACATGACCGGCTGGCGCCTTGGGTGGCTAGTGGCGCCGCAAAGGCATGTGCGCGATCTGGAAAAGCTGGCGCAGAATTTCTACATCAGTCCGTCCAGCGTTGCGCAGCGCGCGGCACTGGCTTGTTTCGCGCCGGAAACGATTTCCATCCTGGAGCAGCGGCGACGCGAGTTTCAGGAACGCAGAGACTTTCTGGTGCCGGCATTGCGCGATCTGGGATTTCATATTCCGGTCATGCCCGCCGGCGGCTTTTTCATTTATGCCGACTCCTCGTCCATCGCCGAAGATAGCCAGCGTTTCGCCAGCGACGTGTTGCAGGCGACCGGCGTCGCGTTTACCTCGGGAGTCGACTTTGGAACGTATCGCGCGCACGAACATGTGCGCCTTGCCTACACGATCGCCATGCCGAAGCTCATCGAAGCGGTGGTCAGGTTGCGCGATTATCTGTAGGCGAACCGGCTGCTGGTCGCGCCGATGCCGCCTGGATCGAAAAGCGACATGCGGTGGCCGGCAGCGCTGAAGCCATCTGCGTGTGGCCGAATTTGACGGCGCGGATTCAGTTGCTACTTTCGATGGAGTCTTACTGCACACCCATGGTGGCGGCCGTGAGATCAGTGTTGTGCGCGAACAACAAATTTTCGCGTTGACAGAGACCCATGATTGCGGTCGCATCAAATTTGATTTTCGTAAGTACTTGTATTTTCGCACAGAAAAAAAAGCAAGCTAAAGCATCAACAATCCGGCTATGACGTTAGCATAGCTCTCACTTGACGCGTCAAGTCCACTAATCCAAACTTCTGGCCATCTCCTGCTAGGCAGGGAAATAGGTGATTCCATCAATCATTTGGGGGGTTCCATGTTCCAGCACAAGAAGATATCTCTAGCGGTTTGGCAGGTTCTGAGCATGAGTATTGCCGCGACCGTTAGCGTCGCTGCGTTCGCACAGACCGATCCCGCCACCACGGAAAAGACAGTGGTGACCGGTTCAAATATCAAGAGGATCATCGAAGAACAGACATTGCCGGTGACGGTGATGAGCCGCGAGGATATCCAGAAAAGCGGCGCAATCAACATTGAGCAGATCGTCCAGAACATTTCTGCTTCGTCGACGGCCGGCGCCACGACCGGGTCCACGCTGGCGGGTCAGGCTACCTATGGTATCTCGTCGGCTTCGCTACGCGGATTGGGTGCGCAGAGAACCTTGATCCTGCTGAACGGGCGGCGGTTGACGCCGTTTTCCAATCAAAGCAGCACCGGCGGCGGGGTGGACCTCAATGCTATCCCTATCGCGGCGATCGAGCGCGTCGAGGTACTCCTCGATGGGGCGTCGAGCATTTATGGCAGCGACGCGGAAGCAGGTGTCATCAATTTCATTACCCGCAAGGATTACCAGGGTAGTGAAGTGTCCATCGAGTATGGGAAGCCCAGCCGGTCGGGCGGTGGTGCGGTGGAAAAGTACAGCGCAGCGCTGGGCGTGGGTAGTCTCAAGGATGACCGCTACAATTTCATGTTTACGTGGAGCAGGAAAAACGAAGAAACGCTGTTTGCCGCGGATCGGGACTTCTCCAAGACGGGAAACCTTCCGCCTTTCCTCGCCAGCAGTGCGACACCCAGCGGGCGGATCGAAGGGGTCTACATTCCGGGGGTGTCGGCAGCGGCTAACGCGGCGAGTGCCGCCAATCCGCTTGGACAGTCCTCGACCGGATATGGCAATCCTGGCCTGGATAATCCTGGCGGCTGCGCAGGAATCAACATGTTCCCGGTGGTCGGAGGTGGGGCCGTGCGCTCACCCAGCACAGGTAAGAATTGCAATTTCGATTCGGCGCCGTTCGTCGGCTTGTTTCCGACCGGCCGCGATACCAATGTGTTCAGCACGTTCACTTTCCAGTTGACGCCGCAAGCGCAGCTCTTTGCCGAAGGGCTCTGGGCCGAGCACGTCGTCACCGAGGCCTATCAGCCCAATCCGGTTCGCATCGGATTTCTCACAACCGACAATGCGTTTACCGGCTCGGGGGTCGATCCGGCGCTGCTGATATTCCCGTCCAATCCGAATTATCCGACTGCATGGTTGCAATCCCATGGGCTGTCCGCAATGGTCGGCCAACCATTGGCTGTGACGGCACGGACCTTCCTGACCGGTCTGCGTACGGAACAAGACACGAATACGCAACGGCGGCTTGTCGTAGGTGTCCGCGGAACGTTCAAGGACTGGGACTACGAATTCTCGGCGAGCCACGACAACAATTCGTCGGACGGCAACGTCATAAACGGTTACTTCTCGCAACTCGGACTTGCCAAGATAATCAACACGGTGGGAAACACGGCAGGCACGTACTGGAACCCATGGGCGCTTGGTGGTGTGCAGAACGCCGCACTCAGCAGCGCGCTGCAGACCACGCTCTATGTGGGCCCCACAGCCACGGCAGACATGACCACCAATGCGTTTGAGTTCAAGGCCAACGGCACTCTCGCCGAGATGGCGGCGGGCCCGCTTGCGCTGGCTTTCGGCGCCGGTGTGCGCAGGGAAACATTCAAGATCGATGTTCCCGACATCCTCGCTTCGGGCGATATCGCGGGCCTGGGCGGGGCGACGTCGGCGACGAATGGGGAGCGCCGCACCACCAGCGCCTATAGCGAATTGAATATTCCGATCCTCAAGACCCTCGAAACGAATCTCTCGGCGCGGATAGATAATTATGACGACCTAAAGTCGGACAGTTCGCCAATTACCGGCAAGGCAAGCGTTGCGTGGAAACCGGTGCAGTCAGTGTTGTTCCGCGCCAGTGCCGGCAAAGGTTTCCGGGCGCCAACCCTGGGCGAACTGCATACGCCAGTCACGGTGGGTACATCGGAACAATTCATAGATCCGGCAAATCCCGGTGATGGTCTAATCCAGACCAACGCACTGATCGGCGGTGATCCGAACCTCAAACCGGAAAAATCGAAGCAGTATTCCTTCGGTATGGCGTTTTCGCCAACCCGGTCGATAAGCACCCAC
>PLYG01000015.1 GCA_003153335.1 Betaproteobacteria bacterium
CGATGTCGCGGTCCTTGGGCTCGAGATTGTTGACCACCCGCCCGTCGATCGCGACCTCGCCGCCGGTGACGACCTCGAGGCCGGCCACCATCCGCAGCAACGTCGACTTGCCACAACCCGAGGGCCCGACAATGACCACGAATTCGCCGTCACCGATCTGCATGTCGATACCGTGGATGACGTCATGGTCGCCATAGCGTTTTTTGACTTGCCTCAATTCGAGTTGCGCCATGCTGGCTCCGTTGTTCTTGTGGATAGTCAGGACGTGGCCGCTTCGATGGCGTCCAGGGCCTGCAACCGGCCCCGCGCCGCCGCGTATCGTGGTACGAGATTGACCAGATGCCGGTAGATTGCGCGCGCCTCCTTGCGCCGTCCCAGTCTTTCCAGAAGGCCGCCGCGCTTCAGCATCAGAGGGGGATAGATCCTGCCCCCCCCCATCGTGGCTTGCTGCAGATAAGATTCAGCCTCGGCGAAGCGCCCTTGCGCAATGCGCAGATTGGCCAGCCCGTTCAATGCCGTCTGGTCACGTTCGCGCAACATCAGCGCCACCTTGAACTCGGCTTCGGCGCGGGCTGGCTCGCCCGCCATGGCGAGCGCATTGCCTTCGCGCAGATGGGCATAGAGCCGGGTCAGGGCATCGAGCGACAACGGCACGGGTGCCATCATCCGCGCGCGTTCCGCGGCCTTCGCAAAGCGCCGGGACCGCTCGCGATCGCCCTTCGCTTCAAAAATACGGGACAGGCGCGTGAGCGTCGGCGCATCCCAGATCTTCAGTTCTTGCGCCTGCCAGGAGAGGTCTTCGGCCCGTTTCCAGTCGCTGTTCGCAACTGCCGTGTCTGCGTCCACGCCAAGTTGTTCGAATTCCGCGACCAGCGCGAGGCGTTCCCCCTCCCATTTGTCGTGAAACGGGCGGCTTTCCCGCGTAGTGCGTTCCAGATCGAAGTTGGCGCCAACGCCGGTGCCGGAGTTGCCGATTCCCAGGCGGCACACAGCCGTGTTGTTGGCCAGCGGACGAAAGCGCATGCGCTGCGACAACCGAATCCAGAAATCCCAGTCTTCGAAAATCGGCAAGTCCGAATCGAAGCGAAAACCCTCTGCCAGTACCGAGCGCGGCAGCAGCGGCGCGCAGATCAGCATCCGGATTTTTTCCATGATCTCCAGCCGGCCGAACCCGAGAGCAGGCCAGATGGTGTGCAGCTCGCCCTCGTCGCAGGTCTGCGCGCCGCTGAACGGTATCGTGCCGGGGTGCGACCGCGCGGCCGCCAGGCACAGCGCAACGTGCTCGGGTTCGAGCACGTCATCGTCGTCGAGGAACAGCGCATAGTCCCCGGTCGCCGCCTCGATCGCCGCATTGGCGGCCTGCGGGCGCGGGAGTTGCCGCTCCGAATCGACGAAATTCACCGCGAGCTGCGCGGCCGGCGCGGGCAGCGGCGGATGCGGCCGGCCGGTGACATTGACAACCACGACATCCAGATTGCGATGCGTCTGCGCCACCAGGCAGGTAAGCGCATCGGCAAGCTCCGCCCGAGCGGAACTGCGAATCAGGATAGATACGCGGTCGCTCATTTCTCGGTATCCACCAAGCCCTTGACGAACCACTTTTGCATCAGGATCACGACCAGCGCCGGGGGCAGCATGGCCAGCATCGCAGTGGCCATCACCATGTTCCATTCGGTGGCCTGATCGCCGCCACCTACCATCCGCTTGATGCCAATGACCGTGGTGTACATGTCCTCCTNNTGGTTCCAGCCGTAGATGAACAGGATCACGAACAGTGCGGCGATATTGGTACGCGACAGCGGAATAACGCAATCCCAGAAAAAACGCAAAGGACCCGCGCCGTCGATGCGCGCAGCCTCGGCCATCTCCTCGGGTATGGTCAGGAAGAACTGCCGGAACAGGAAGGTCGCCGTGGCCGACGCGATCAACGGGATCGTCAGACCGGCATACGTATCGAGCATGCCCAGATCGGACACTACTTTATAGGTCGGCAGGATGCGCACTTCCACCGGCAGCATCAGGGTGACGAAAATCATCCAGAACGCGAACATGCGAAACCGGAATCGGAAATAGACGACGGCAAATGCCGACAGCAGCGAAATGACAATCTTGCCCACGCTGATCGCCAGCGCCATCACCAGGCTGTTGAACATCATGCGTCCCACCGGTGCTGCGCTGTTGCCGCCGCCGCTGGTAAGCACTTTCCAGTAGTTCTCGAACAGATGCCCGCCGGGAATCAGCGACATCGGCGCCTGCAGCACCGCTTCGGCCGTCTGGCTGGACGCAACGAACGTGACATAAACAGGAAACGCGACAATCGCTACCCCGGCCGCCAGCACGAGGTGGCTGATGAAGGTCAGCAGTGGCCGCTTTTCGATCATCAGTACTGGACCTTTTTTTCGACATAGCGGAATTGCACGAAGGTCAGCGCGATCACGATCGCCATCAGCACCACGGACTGCGCTGCCGAGCCGCCCAGATCGAGACCCTTGAACCCGTCCTTGTACACTTTGTAAACCAGAATCTGTGTCGCCTGGCCCGGGCCCCCTTCGGTCGCCGTGTCGACGATGGCGAAGGTATCGAAAAACGCATACACGATATTGACCACCAGCAGGAAAAACGTCGTCGGCGAGAGCAGCGGAAAAATGATGGTCCAGAACCGGCGGAGCGGCCCCGCCCCGTCTATCGCTGCGGCCTCGATCAATGATTTCGGTATCGACTGCAGGCCGGCGAGAAAGAACAGGAAGTTATAGCTGATCTGTTTCCAGACGGCCGCGAATACAATGAGCATCATCGCGTGCTGGTCGTTGAGGAGATGGTTCCACTCGATACCCATGCCCTTGAGCCAAAGCGCGACGATCCCTAAGGTCGGGTTGAACAGGAACAGCCACAGGATGCCGGCCACCGCAGGCGCGACCGCATAGGGCCAGATCAGCAGCGTCTTGTACAGGCCCGCGCCGCGCAAAACACGGTCCGCCATGACCGCGAGCACCAGCGACACCGACAAGCCGATGCCGGCGACGAGCACCGAAAAGACCGCGGTGACCTTGAACGACGCCAGATAGAGTTCGTCGTGAAACAGGTCGCGGAAATTGTCGAACCAGACAAACTCGGTTTGCGTGCCGAAAGCGTCCTGCACCAGCAGCGACTGATACAGCGCCTGCGCCGCGGGCCAGAAAAAAAACAGGATCGTGACTGCGATCTGCGGAAAGATCAGCGCATAGGGCAGCCATGCCGATTTGAATACCGCGCGCTTTTCCATGACCTGTGCTCAACCCTCGAGAGTCGTCCAGCCGATGCCGATGCGGATCGCCCGGCATCGCCTCCGATGTCCGGTTCAATCCGCCGAGTCAGTGTGACGCGGTTTGGCGGCGCGGCGTCAGCCCTTGTTCGCCCTGGCGAATTTCTCCAGCAGTTCGTCGCCGCGCTTTACCGCCTTGTCGAGCCCGGTCTTGGCGTCCTGCTTGCCTGCCCAGATGCCTTCAAGCTCCTCGTCGATCACGTCGCGAATCTGGGCAAAGTTGCCCAGGCGGATCCCGCGCGACTTGTCGGTGACCTTGACCACCATCTGCTTGACCGACACATCGGTGCCGGGATTCTTTTCGTAAAAACCGGACTTCCTGGTCAGCTCGTACGAGGCCATGGTGATCGGCAGGTAGCCTGAGGCCTGGTGCCATTCGGCCTGCCGCGCCGGCTGCGACAGGAAGGTCAGGAATTTGGCCACGCCCTTGTACTCGGCAGGCTTCTTGCCGCCCATCACCCACAGTGACGCCCCGCCGATGATCGTGTTCTGCGGCGCTCCCTGGACGTCAGCGTAATAGGGCAGCGCGGACACCGCAAACTTGAACTTGGCGTTCTTGGCGATGTTCGCATAGGCCGCCGACGACGAGGTCAGCATTGCGCACTCACCGCCGAAGAACTTGGCTTCCGGCTTATTGTCCCGTCCGCCGTAGGTCACATAGCCCTTGTCCATCCATTCCTTGAGATTGGCGACGTGCCTGACGTGCAGCGGGCTGTTGAATACCAGCTTCGCATCAGTGCCGCCGAACCCGTTGTTCTTGGTGGCGAACAATACGTTATGCCAGGCGCTGAACGTCTCGAGCTGTACCCAGGACTGCCAGCCGGTCGTGAAACCGCATGGCGTCGCGCCGGAAACCTTGATCTTGGCCGCCGCGGCCATCACTTCGGGCCACGTCGCCGGCGGCCGGTTGGGATCGAGCCCGGCCTTTTCGAACGCGTCGCGGTTGTAATAAAACACCGGCGTCGAACTGTTGAACGGGAACGAAACCATTTCGCCCTTGGGTGTCGTGTAGTAACCGACCACGGCGGAAATGTAAGCCTTTTGATCGAACGGCTCGCCGGCGTCCTTCATCAACTGCCATACCGGCTTGACCGCGCCCTTGGCCGACATCATCGTCGCCGTGCCAACCTCGAACACCTGCAGGATGTGCGGCGCAGCGCCGGAGCGGTACGCGGCTATTCCCGCCGTCATCGTTTCGGCGTAGGTGCCCTTGTATACCGCGTTGACCTTGTATTCGGACTGGCTCTTGTTGAAGTCGTCGGCCATCTTGGCGACCCTGTCCCCGAATGCCCCGGTCATCGCGTGCCACCACTGAATCTCGACGACAGCCCGTGCCTGTGCCGCCGCCATTGCCAGGACGACTGCGCTCACTCCCAATGCGATGCGTTTCATTGATGTCTCCTCCATGTTGGATCGTTAGTGTAATGCTTTTGCGCGACAAAGGAATGTCAGTCGGCCGCCCCGGGCTGCGGGTGAACAACTGCCAGCGCCGGCACCTCGTCGCGCTTGACGCGCTCCGCGCGCGCCAGCAGCGAATAGGCTGTCGGCACCACGAACAGGGTCAGCAGCGTGCCGAAGCTCATCCCGCCGACAATGCCAGCGGGTTCGCCGTCGCCTGCTTGATGACGCCGATGTTGATCGCCGGCTTGCCATTGAAGCGCGAGACCACGCGCTCGTCGGCCGGCGCTATGACCACGCTGGCTACGTCCTTCATCCGCAGCGGATAGCCGTCGGCGTTGGCAACCACCACATTGCCGAACTGCTCGGGGGACTGCAGATCCGTCTCGGCGACGACCGTGAACTCCCTTGCCATCGACTCGATCCGACCAGCGGGGATTTCCGCGTTCTGCCGGCGGATCGCGTCCTCGATATCCTGCACGGTCAGCCGGTAGCCGGCCAGCCGTGCGCGATTGATTTCGACGCGCATGGTGATCTGCCGCTCGCCGAACACGCGGACATCGGCGGCCCCTGGCAACACCGACATCCTCGGCTTGATGTACCGGTTGATGTAATCGGTGGCTGCAATCGCGGTACCCCGGGCAGCCTCGACACCGATATAGAGGATTGGTTGTGAATCGGCCTCGACCTTGGCGACCACCGGCTCATCGATGGTGTCGGGGAGCTTGGCGCGCACGCGCGCGACCTTGTCGCGGACATCGGCGGCGGCGGAATCGGGGTCGCGCGTGAGCTGGAAACGGACATTGATGCGGCTGGTCTCGGACCGACTTTGCGAGGTCATCAAATCGACGCCCTCGATACCGGAAAGCGAGTCCTCGAGGACCTTGGTGACCTGCGACTCCACCACTTCGGCCGAAGCGCCGCGATAGGTGGTCGAGACGCTGACCACCGGTTCGTCGATGCGCGGNNCACCTTGGCAGCGCTTAAGCGACAGCGTCGCCTTCGATTACTGTTTAACCGGCACGCCCGATTTGGCCGGATCGATGCTCTTTTGCCCTGCCTGGTCTGCCTGGGCCACTTGCGACGCAGCCGCTGGTGCGCCCTGCGCCATGTCGGCTCCATCCGCCACGGCGCCCGCCAACCGCACGGCCGTGCCATCGCGAATCTTCAGGTGTCCCGCAGTCACGACCAGGTCGGCCGGCGCCAGTCTCCGCAGAATTTCCACCTTGCCCTCGCGGCGCTGCCCGATGTCGACCTTGACCCGCTGGGCGCGGCCGTCGACAACCTTGAACACGAACTGATCTTCACCTAGCGGCACCAATGCCTGCTCGGGGACGACGTTGCTGTCGGCCTTTTCATCGGTCAGCAGACGCACGCGCGCGAACATTCCGGGACGCAGCGCCGCGTTGGTATTGCGGATCAGGGCGCGAATCACGATCGACCTGCCCGCCGCATCGACCAGCGGGTTGATCGCAAGGATCCTGCCATCATAGGTCTTGCCCGGAATCGCGTCGAGCATGAGTTGCATCGACTGCCCCACCTGCACCTGGCGCAAGAAGGTTTCGGGGACCCTGAAGTCGACTTTCAACGAGTCGATCGCTTCCAGATTCACCATGTCCTGGCCGTCTTTGACATAGTCGCCGACACTGACCTGCCGCAGGCCGATGATTCCGGAAAACGGCGCCAGGATTTCCATCTTGGCCAGCCGCGCCTCGGCCGATTGCAGCGTGGCTTGCGCGACGCGCAGGCCGCCCTCGGCGTCGTCCTTCGCCTGCGCGCTGACAAAACCCTTTTGATGCAGTTCGGCGGCGCGCTCGCTCTTGCTCTTGGCCAGCCACAGGTTGGCCCGCGCCTGCTCCGCATCCGCCCCGGTGACCGAATCGTCGAGCTTCACCAGCACCGCGCCCTTGGCCACGTGCTGGCCCTCCTTGAACCGGATTTCGGCAATCCGCCCGGTGACTTCCGGCCGCAACGTCACCGATTCATCAGAGCGCACACTGCCCACGGCAGTGATGCTTTGCGGCATCGGCATCACCGCAACCTTGATCGCTTCCAGCGTTACCACCTGGGGCGGCGCGCCACCTGCTCCCGGCGAGCCGCCCTTTGCGGCGCCTCCGCCCGCATTCGGCGCGGTCGCGGCAGACTTCGCCGCACCACTCTGCGTCCCGTACCAGTACCCTCCCCCACCCACCGTCAGGATGCCGGCGATGGCGAGCAGCATTCCTGTTGTTTTATTCATGTCCGATTCTTGACTTGATGCGGTAAACAATGCCTGCCGACGTCACGGGGCACAGAGTGTTCATTATCCGGCAAAACGGCTAGACTCTCCAAGTCGGACCAAGTTCAGTTAAGCAAAAATCCCGGAAAACCACCATGCCCGTCGCAATTCACCTCCTCCTTGCCGTATTTCTCATCCCATTGCTCGCCGCATCCGGCCCGTTGTTTGCGCAAGCTTATCCGGCCAAGCCCATCAAGCTGGTGATCCCGTTTCCCCCTGGCGGGCCGCTCGATCTGGCGGGCCGCGCAATCGGCCAAAAGCTCCAGGAGGCATGGGGACAGCCGGTTGTGGTCGAAAACAGACCCGGGGCCGGCGGCAACATAGGCGCCGATGCGGTCGCCAAATCGGCGCCCGATGGCTACACGC
>PLYG01000425.1 GCA_003153335.1 Betaproteobacteria bacterium
CGGTCGGCTCGTCGGCCAGCACCAGCGCCGGGTCCATCACGAGTGCGCGCGCTATGGCCACGCGCTGTTCCTGGCCGCCCGAGAGCTGGTTCGGCAGCCGGTCGGCAAATTGTCCGAGGCCGGTCTGTTCGAGTTTGGCGCGCGCACGCCGGCGCGCCTCGCGCTTGGATACGCCGGCGTAGGCCAGTGGCAGCGCCACGTTGTCGAGCGCGGTCATCCGCTTGAGCAGATTGAAGCCCTGGAACACGAAACCGACCGTTTGGTTGCGCACCGCCGCCAACTGCGCGTCGCGCAGCCCCGAGACATCCCTGCCGGCGAGTTCATAGCGGCCGGTTGTCGGCGTGTCCAGGCAACCGAGTATGTTCATCAGCGTCGATTTGCCGGACCCGGACTGCCCCATGATGACGACGAACTCGCCGCGGCGGACGATCAGATCGATTCCGTGCAGCACCGGCACGTCGACACCGCCCGGCGTCACGTACTGCTTGGTGATTCCGGAGACTTCGATCAGCGCTGCCGCCGCCATCAGAACAGGCGCATCCGGAAGTTGGGGCTGCCGGCTGCGGGTGCGCCACGGTCGTTGCTGATTTCACGAACGACAACCGCATCGCCTTCCTTCGGATTGTCGCCGATGACCTCGGTAAAGCGGGTGTCGGCGATACCTGTGCGCACGTCGACCGGGATCAGGTCGCCGTTTTCCGACAGCGTGTAGACGCGGCTGCCGCGGCGGGGAGGCGCCTTGGCGTCGGCATCCTCGGATGGCTTGAAGTGCAACGCTGCATTGGGCAGGCGCAGCACATTGTCGCGGCGCTGGGTCACGATGCTGACCTGCGCGGTCATTCCGGGGAGCAACACGCCGGTATCGTTCCTGACGTCGATCACGACGTTGTAGGTCACCACATTCTGCTGCACCGTCGGATTCAGCCGGATGACGCGCACGCGACCGGTGAATTCACGGTCGCGAAATGCATCGACGGTAAAGGCCACCGGCATACCCGGCTTGATGTTGCCGATATCGGCCTCGGCTACGCTGGTGTCGATCTGCATCGCCTGCAGGTCGCGGGCGATCTTGAACAGCGTCGGCGTCTGAAAGCTGGCGGCGACGGTTTGCCCCACGTCTATCGTGCGATCGACGACGATGCCGTTGATCGGCGAGCGGATCACACTGTACGAAAGGTTGGTCCGGTCGCGGTCGATTTGCGCCTTGAGCGACGCGATCTGCGCCACTGCGGAATCGACGTCCCTGCGCGCGCTGTCCAGCGCGGAGTCGGAAATGAAGCCGCGGTCGCGCAGCGACTGGTTGCGCTCCAGCGTGGTCTTCGCCAGCGTCCACGTGGCCATCATGCTGCGCCGGTTTGCTTCCGACTGCGCGATTTGCGCTTGCAGGAGCGCCGGGTCGAGTTCGGCGAGTATCTGTCCCTTCTTGACTGCTGAGTTGAAATCGGCATGCAGCCTGGTGACGGTGCCCGAGATCTGTGTGCCGACGTTGACCACCGTAACCGGGTTGAGCGTGCCGTTGGCGTTGATGCGTTGCGCGATGGTTCCACGATCCAGCGGCTGCGTCCGGTACTTCGGTTTTGCGCCTTCCGCGGTGTTCTTTTGCTGCATCCAGTACCCGCCGCCGGCGAGCGCGGNNCTCATCTTGCCACCGGTGACGCGCAGCGCCGAAAGCACGCCGGCGAGCGCGGCCAGCGCCACCAGGCCGATGATTTTTCCGGGGCTGAAGAGTCTCATGGACAGCGGTTCCTCCTGGCGGATGTCCTGCTGCGGGTAAGCCCGCCGCCGTGTTGTGCATTGTACGGGAGCCGGCTCATCCTCCGTATTCGACCACGATTCGCGTGGCCGCTGCCGCGAAACCGGGTTCGCCGATGCCGTCCAGTTGCACCGTGGCGGCGCTGTCGTACCGCGGATAGTTCAGTCGCATCGAACGCAAATACGCTGGATCGTAGTGTTCGACCAGCAAGTCTTCGACCAGCGCGTCCCATTCGCCCGCATCCGACAAGGCGCGCCAGCGCGCGGTCGCTGCGGCGCCACGCAACGCGGTCAGGTGTCCGAGCTTCTGGTGCAGCGCATCGGGGTCTTTGATGAAGTGCGCATATTCTGCGCGCAGCAACGCCACCCTCGCTGGAAGCGTGGCCTCGACGCGCAGGCAGGAGCTCTGCCACATGCTGTCGATCAGGTTTTGCGGCACGCGGATTTCGCCGACCTTCTTGCTCTCGGATTCGACGTAGACCGGCCGCGCGGGGTCGAGCCGGGTCAGTTGCTCCCACAACAGGCTTTCAAAGCCTTTTTGCGAGGGCTGCGGGTCAAAGGGCAGATCGCCCAGCAGCGAGCCGCGGTGCCGCGCCAGCGCTTCGAGGTCGAGTACCTGCGCACCGGCTGCTCCAAGCGCCTGGAGCAGGCGGCTTTTTCCCGACCCGGTCACCCCGCAGATCACGCGATACGAAAACGTCTGCGGCAGTCGCGCCAGTTCTTCGCTGACGTGCCGCCTGTAGGCTTTGTAGCCGCCGTCGAGCTGCACCGCCTTCCAGCCGATTTCGTTCAGCACGTAAGTGAGCGCACCCGAGCGCTTGCCTCCGCGCCAGCAATAGACGAGCGGTTGCCATTCGCGCGGGCGGTTGGCGAATGCGGATTCGAGCATCTTGGCGATGTTTTTCGCGACCAGTGCCGCGCCGGCTTTCTTGGCCGTGAACGCCGACTCCTGCTTGTGCAGCGTGCCGATGCACGCCCGCTCCGCATCGTCGAGCACCGGATGGCTCACCGCGCCCGGCAGGTGATCAAGCGCGTATTCGGCTGGGCTCCTGACGTCGATCCGGTCGGTGAATTCGGCCAGCCGCGCTACGCCGACTACGGTCGAGGGCTTTGCGGACATTCAGCGCTGGGGAAGCAGCTTGCGCAACTCCGGCCATACCGCGTCGAGCATCAGCGGCTGCGCCTGCGCGGTTGGATGGATGCGGTCGGCCTGGAACAACTCCGGCTTGTCCCCGAAGCCCTGGAGCATGAATGGCACCAGCGCGGCCTTGCGGGCCTTGGCCACGTCGCCGAACAGCGCGGCAAACTCGCCGATGTATTGCGCCCCGTAGTTGGGCGGCAGTTGCATTCCCAGCAGCAGCACTTTTGCGCCGGCCTTCTGCGCGGCCTCGACCATGAAGTCCAGGTTGGCCTTCGCCGGCGCCAGGGCGGACCCGCGCAGCCCGTCGTTGCCGCCCAGTTCGATGATCACGATCTGCGGCTTGTGGATTTGCAGCGCGGCGCCTATGCGCGAGCGGCCGCCCGCGGTCGTGTCGCCGCTGATGCTGGCATTGACCACCTTGTAGGCAAATCCCTGCGCCGCGAGCTTGCGCTGTAGCAAATCGACCCAACCTTGTCCGGTGCTCAGACCATAACCGGAGGAGAGGCTGTCGCCCACGATCAGCACGGTCGGCGCTGCCGGCGCCGCGCCGGTCATCGAGGAGAGCGACGCGAACGTGATCAAAGTCAGCGCCGCCAGCCACCCGCGGAACCATGTCCGTCCGTGCGCAATCAGAGGTCGACCATGAGGTCGATTACAATAGGAAGTATTCATGTCAGGCCGTCATTCTAAGGGTTGCCGCGTTCGACGCGCAGATTTCGTCATTCGTTCCCCTCGTTTCGCACCATCCAAACCCGCAAACCCATGAGCGCATCTGCACCCGAATCCATAGTGCGTACGCAGGGCTTGACCAAGATCGTGCAAAGCGGCGGCGATCCGCTGACCATACTGGACAACGTGAGCTTGAGCGTAAACGCCGGCGAATCGGTAGCTATCGTCGGCGCGTCCGGCTCGGGCAAGACCACGCTGCTGGGGCTGATCGCCGGGCTCGACGTGCCCACCGCAGGCGAAGTCTGGTTGCGGGGCAGAGCGTTGCACAGCCTGAATGAGGACTCCCGGGCGCGGCTGCGGCAGGAAATGCTCGGCTTCGTGTTCCAGTCGTTTCAACTGCTGCCCGCGCTGACCGCGCTGGAAAATGTGATGCTGCCGCTGGAACTCGCCGGCGCACCGCAGCCCGAGCGCACGGCGCGCGACTGGCTGACCAAGGTGGGCTTAAGGCCGCGCGCGCACCACTATCCGCGGCAGCTGTCCGGCGGTGAGCAGCAACGCGTGGCGATCGCGCGCGCGTTCTCGGGCGCACCGGCTTTGCTGCTCGCCGACGAGCCGACCGGCAATCTCGACACGGCGACCGGACGCGAAATTGCCGACCTGATGTTCGAACTCAATCGTGCCAACGGCACCACGCTGTTGCTGGTCACCCACGATGCGGGGCTGGCCGCGCGCTGCCAACGGCAGATCAGCCTGGCCGACGGCCGGGTAATCGACGATGCCGCGCGGAACTGGCGGCCAACATGAAAAAACTGGTTGCCCTCGCTTGGCGGCAATGGCTGCGCGACAGCCGCACCGGAGAGTTGCGCGTGCTGGGCGCCGCGCTGCTGCTCGCGGTGGCCAGCATCGGCACCGTGGGGCTGTTCGCCGACCGGGTCAAGCTGGCGCTGACTTCCCAGGCCAATGTGTTGCTGGGCGCCGACCTGCTGATCACCGGCGACCGTCCGCTGCCGCCGGAATTCGGCGAGGAGGCGCACCGGCGCGGACTCGCCGTGGTCGGCAGCATCCGCTTTAACAGCATGGTGCAGGCGGGCGCCAATCCGCTGCTGGCCGAGGTCAAGGCGGTGGAACCCGGGTATCCGCTGCGCGGCGAGATTCTGCTTGAGGATGCGCACTATCCTGCCGGACGCGCGACGCGCGAGTTTCCGCAACCGGGTACGGTGTGGATCGATCAGCGCCTGCGCTCGCGTCTGGGCGTGAACCTGGGCGAGCGCGTGCAGGTCGGCGACTCCAAGCTGACCGTGGGCGCCATCGTCCAGCAGGAGCCCGAAGTCTCCGGCGGCTTTCTCGGACTCTCGCCCAAATTGCTGATGACCATGGCCGACTTGGGCGCCACGAATCTGTTGCAGCCGGGCAATCGCGCCGCGTACCGGCTGCTGGTAGCCGGTGCGGCCAGCGATCAGTACCGGACGTGGCTGCTGCCAAAACTGGCGACCGGGCAGCGCATCGAAACCATACGCGACCTGCGGCCCGAGGTGCGCTCGACCCTGGATCGCGCGGAAAAATTCCTCGGACTCTCGGCGCTGGTGGCCGTGCTGCTCGCAGCCGTCGCCGTGGCGCTGGCCTCGCGCCGCTATTTGCAGAGGCAACTCGATGCTGCGGGTGTGATGCGCTGCCTGGGCGCTTCGCAGGGCAAGGTGCTGGCGCTCTATGTGCTGCAATTCGCCTGGCTGGGGTTGGCGGCGAGTCTCGCCGGGTGCGTCGTGGCGCTGGGCGGGCAGCAAGTGCTGGCCATGCTGCTGCAGTCGCTGTTCAAGACCGCGTTGCCGTGGCCGGGCTTAGGGCCGATGTTCGCCGCGTTCACTATAGGCATTCTCCTGTTGTTCGGTTTTGCGCTGCCGCCATTGATTGCACTCTCGAATGTGCCGCCGCTACGCGTGTTGCGCCGCGATCTGGGGGCGCCCAATGCGTCGGGGGTGCTGGCCTACGCACTGGGCATCGCCGTGGTCGCCGCGCTGATTTTCTGGCAGGCGGGCGACAGCAAGACAGGCCTGATCATGTTGGCTGGCGTCGGCGCACTGCTGGCGCTGGCGCTCGCCGCGGCGTGGCTGCTGCTGCGTGCGATTCAGAAAATTCCGCAGCGCGGTTACAGTTGGCGCTATGGTCTGGCCAATCTGCGCCGGCGGCCGCTGGCATCGTGCCTGCAAATCGGCGCGCTGGGCTTGGGGCTGATGGCGCTGCTCCTCCTTTCGGTCGTGCGCGTGGATTTGCTGCGTACCTGGCAATCGAGCCTGCCGGCCGATTCCCCGAACAAGTTCCTGATCAATATCCAGCCCGAGCAGACCGCGCCGCTGGCTGCGTTCCTGCACGAGCGCGGCATCAAGGAAACCCCGTTCAGCCCGATGATCCGCGGCCGGCTGGTCGCCATCAACGGCAAACCGGTGAGCCCCAACGACTACCCGAACGAGCGCGCCAAGCGCCTGGTCGAGCGCGAGTTCAATCTGTCGTGGGCGGCAGCGCTGCCGGCGGGCAACCGCGTAGTCGCAGGTAAGTGGTGGGAGGCGGCCGCACGGGATCAGTTCTCGCTGGAGGACGGCATTGCCGAGACGCTGAAAATCAAGCTGGGTGACGATCTGACGTACGACATCGCCGGGCAAACGGTGAGCGCGAAAGTGGCGAATCTGCGCAAAGTCGACTGGGACTCGTTCAAGGTCAACTTCTTTGCGCTGGCCACGCCGGGACTGCTCGAGCCGTTACCGCAGAGCTTCATCACCGCATTCCGTCTGCCCGATGGCGAAGAGGCCAAGATGACGGAACTGGTGCGGGCGTTTCCCAATGTGCTGCTGATCGACGTCGCCGAAATCATGCGCCAGGTGCAGACCATCATGGGACAGGTGTCGCGCGCCGTCGAGTTCGTGTTCCTGTTCACGCTGATCGCGGGCATTCTGGTCTTGCAGGCGGCGATCGCTTCGACGCAGGACGAGCGCCGCTACGATACGGCCATACTGCGCACGCTCGGGGCGCAGACGGCGCAGGTGCGCGCGGCGCAGTTGATGGAGTTCTTTGTGCTCGGGCTGCTGGCGGGCCTGCTTGCCGCGGCGGGCGCCTCGGCGGTGGGTTGGGCCGTCGCCGAAAAAGTCCTGCAGATTCCGTATCGGTTCAATCCTGTCGTGCTGCTGCTGGGAATCGGCGCGGGCATCGTCGCGGTGATGGCGGCGGGCTGGTGGGGAACGCGCAAGAGCGTGCGCCAGCCGCCGCTGGTCACTCTGCGCCAGGTGGGATGAGCGCGCAGGCGTCTTAAGCCGCTCTGGGCGGCGCGGCGAGTGTGCGGCGACTGGTCGATACTTTCTATCAGACGGCCGACTTCATGCGCACGGCTGATCCGCCCCGGCATTCGATTTACAGGCTGTTGACCGGGATACAATGGCGGGACACAATAATCGCCAATGTGCTGGTACTCCGGTAAAATGAATCATGGCCAATACCATACTAGGGTTCTTCAGGACGGCCGGCAACGAGGATCCGCTTGCCGACGTGCGGGCGCTCGCGGTGTGGATGGAAAAGCAGCCGGCCAACGACTATCTGAGCATCCAGGAGGCGATGGTACGCGTGCTCGAGGACATGGGTGCGCGGCAACCCAAGGTGACGCTCAACCGGGTGCTGGCGGTGCTGGAACTCGATCGCCTATCGATCCCGATCCAGGCGCGCCTGCTCAAGCAATTTCTGCAGCCTTCGCTGTCCGATTCGGTGCGCCAGCGCCTGTGGCATGCGCGTGACGATCTGGCGGGCTGGTTTGCCTACACCTACAAAAACCTGTTTGCGGCGTTGCAGGAGTTTTTTCTCAGGCAGAAGGCGAAGGGGCAGTTGCCCGGCGTGGCCGCACGGATGTTTTACTACCGCGGCCAGCAGGCCAAGAATGGGCTGCTCCGGTATGAACGCTGGAATCCGGGCAAGTGGCAGAGTCTCCATGCCAGGTATGAAGCTGCGCAGAAGCGCGGTCTTGCGCGTGTGCCGTTTGCGTTCGTTCCGGACAGCCCGGCGTCCGAGCATTACTCCGCCGAACGGGAATATTTGCAGATTCTGCTGATGCAACGCGTCAATACCGGCAATCTGAGCGCAGTGCAGATCGAGAGGGCGGCTTTGTGGCTGCGCGGATGGGCGCATGCGCTGGCCTTGACCGAACCCCCGCTCGAAGGCGCCGGGTTCTGGCTGGACTTGGGGCGGGGCGATGGCTTGCTGGCGAAGAAGCCGCAGAGCGCGCAGGGCACGCTGCTTTATCTGGATATTGCGCCGCTGCAAAAGGCAATCGGCGATGGTCTGGTCGAACTGAGCGTGCGGATGCAGCGCGTCGGCGCCCCGGCAATCCAGGCCGAGGCGGCCGAACGGCTGGCACTGTTGCAGCGGCTGGAGCAGTTGTGGGGCCCCGGGGCCAAGTACACCGAGCGGCGTGGCGTGCGCGTCCAGGCCGATCGCCCGGTCCATGTCGCAGCGGGTCTGGTGGAAATTGCCGCGGCGTTGCACAGCTCGGATCCGAGGAACGAGGCGTTGGACGACCGCTTCCGGCACGGCGATCCCGCCGAGTTGGCCAGCGGCCACGTGCAGCCGACGTTCGGGGGTACCGACCCGGTCGGCATCGAATTCGAGCAGGAAAACGCGAGCGGCTGGCGCATGCATGACACCAGCGAGTCCGGCTGCAAGCTTGTTTCGCAGTCGCGCAAGGCCGCGCAGCAACAGCTGAGCAGCCTGCTGGGGATCCAGGAGGAGGGCGACACGCGCTGGAAGATCGGTATTGTCCGCCGCCTGAAAAAAATCTCAGAGGACCACACCGAGCTCGGGGTCGAGATCGTCGCCCAGAATTCCGCGCTGATCGCGCCCAGGCCAGTGGCCTCGCGCGATACCGGATACAGTGTGGACGGCATCGATGTGAGTGGCGAAGGCAAGGGCTTCGATGCCTTGTACCTGGCGCCGATGCAGAGTCCGGGCCGTGTGCCGCGGCGGAGCCTGCTGGTTCCGGCGCTGGAGTATCGAGAGCGCCGCCGCTTTCTCCTGACATTCGACAATATCGCCGACACGATTGAACTCACCACGGCCCTCGAGCGGAACAAGGATTGGGTGTGGAGCGGGTTCGACATTGTCCACGAGACGCAATGACCACGCCAGTATGGACCGCATTCGAGATCCTGGGGCGAGGCGAAGAAAGCCTGACTGAGTGCACCGTCAGGGACGGGTCTTCAGATTGCGCGCCGCCAGCAGCAGCGTCGCCACCGTGATAGCAACCGGCAGCGTGGCGCCGGCCAGCCAGTCCATCGCAGTGATGCCGTCGCCGCGCAGAATCTGGGTCAGCAATTGAAAGTGGCCGTTCACCGGTACCCACTTGAGCCACGCCGGTTCCTTCCCCAGCTGGAACATTTGCACGACCGGCAACAGCGCGGCGACGGTAATCAGGATTTGCGAATTGGTCTGCGCCTCCTTGAACGTGCGCCCCAGCGCTCCGAGGCAGATCAGGATGGCGGCAAAGCAGCAGGCGAGCGGCAGCAGCATCAGCAGAAATCCGCCATACTCGCGCGCGCCGAACACGAACGGGATTCCCACCCGCGGCACCGGCCCGAATTGCAGGGTCAGATAAAACCCGGTCAAGGTCAGCAGCAGCACCGTGCAGGCCAGTGCCGCGACGGCCAGCCACTTGCCGATGACGAGTGATCCCGCGCGGACCGGCGCCGCGAGCAGCACCTGCAAGGTGCCGCGCTCCCGTTCGCCGGCCGTCGAGTCGGCAGCGCTGGCGACCCCGCCCAGCAGCGTTGCGAACACCGCGTAGAACGCCAGGATGGTCAGCGTTTGCGATCCGCTTTGCTGCGGCGTTGCCAGGTTGATTGCCTCGAGCGCCAGCGGCTGGCCCACGTCGCTCGCCACCCCGCGCAGCGCCAGCCGTTGGTCGCCCCACAGNNCGCGCAAAAGGCTCCGTACCGCCCGGGTAGTGGTGCCTGTACGCTGCCGCGATTCATCGTAGTAGAGGCGCACCTTGGCGGCGCGGCCGGCGGCGACATCGCGTTCGAATTCGGCATCGACTTCCAGCACCACTTCGATTTCGCCCGAGCGGATCTTGGTCTGAAAGTCGGCGGGCGGCGACTCGATCCGCACCCGTTCGCGCTCCAGGTAGGCGATCAGCGCCGGCGCCCGCTCGGCGCCGATGACCGGCAGCTTCAATTGATCGGCGCGGTCGATTTCGGTCGAGATCAGTTTGAACAACAGCAGCAGCACCAACGGACCGGAGAGCACCGAGCCGAACAGCGTGAGCAACAGCGTGCGCCGGTCGCGCAGCGCGTCGACCATCTCCTTGGCGAACACGATCCACGCGGCGTGCGGCATCGACGGGGGCTTCATGCGACCAGCCCCTCGGCGGAACCGAGCAGTGACACAAAGGCATCTTCCAGCGTGGCGCAGCCGCTGGCCCGCAGCAAGTCCGCGGGCGTGCCGGCCGCCACCACGCGCCCGTGGTTGAGCACGACTATGGGATCGCACACGGCAGAGACTTCCTGCATGATATGGCTGGAGAACAGCACGCACTTGCCGGCATTCTTCAATTCGCGTATCAGCTCGCGCATCGCGCGGGTCGCGATGACATCGAGCCCGTTGGTAGGTTCGTCGAGCAGCACGTTTTGCGGGTCATGGATCAGTGCGCGGGCAATCGCGGTCTTCATTTTCTCGCCCTGCGAAAAGCCGTCGGCGCGGCGGTCGGTGAGAGCACCCATGCCCAGTTGCGCGAATAGCGCGTCGCGCCGCGCACTGACCTGCTCCTTCGGCAGGCCGTAGAGCGCGCCGAAATAGTCGACGTTTTCGCGCGCGGTGAGCCGCGGATACAAGCCCTTGGCGTCCGACAGGATGCCGAAGCGTTGGCGGACCACGATGGGCTCGAGCGTGCCGTCATGGCCGTCGACCAGCGCCGTGCCCGCGTCCGGCACCAGCAGCGTGGCCAGGATGCGCATTAGCGTGGTCTTGCCCGCGCCGTTCGGCCCCAGGATGCCCGTAATCGTACCGTCGGGCGCGGTGAAGCTCACCGTGTCCAGCGCCTGGACCGCCCCAAAGCGTTTGCTCAAGGCTTCGACGGCAATCACGGTTTGGCCTCCAGCCGGTTGACAAAAAATGGCGGACGTTTTGAGGTGCGCAATGCCTTGACGCAATCCTCGGGCAGATGCTCTGCGTTGCCATCGTCGACAAAACGCGCAACCAGCCGCGGCGCGCAACCGAACGGCGACACCAGATGGCCGTAGCCGGGCGCGACGATGTGCGTGGCGGCGACCAAGGTGCGTGCGGCGAGTTCGCCATTGGCCGCGGGCGTCACCGGATCGAGGCCGCCGGAAAAGACCAGCACCGGCTTGTCGCTGGTGGTCGGCTGATGGAATTCGCCCGGAACGGCGCCGTGCGGCCACCCGTTGCACGCCGTGTCGAGCCGTTCGAGCACCGTCGCGGCGATCGGGTAGGCGCGCGCCCGGACCCGATCGTCGGCACCGACCCGCTGCCCGTCCTCGGCGCAGACCACGGACAGTTGCAGTCCGATATTCATCCCCTGTCCCAGATCGCCGACGATGCGCAGCGACGCGGCAAACAACGGCGCCAGATCGCCCGCCGCCGCCCGGGTGATCAGTTCCGGAATCATCGCGCTGTATTCGGCCGAATAGAGCAGCGTGCGCAGCGCGCCATCGATGGCCAGGAAGTCGGCGCCGAGAATCTGGCGCTCGCCGGTGCGCGGATGCGTGATGGTCACCGTACGCTCCTGTGCGTAGTCGCGAGAGAGCCGCGTCCAGTCGTCGGCCAGGCGCGGGTATGCCGCGTTGCACGCGGCGTTGGCGCCGCAATCGGCGATCGTTGCTCCAAGTTGCGCTTCGCCATTGATGAGCGCTTCGAACATGATGCGCATCGCCGTCGTCGCGACACCATCGATGATCACGCTGCGAATCCGGTCCGGATACGCGCGCAAATAGGCCAGCGCGACGCGCGACCCGTACGACCCGCCCCACAGATTGACCTCTCCGACGCCGAGGGCTGCGCGCACCGACTCGAGATCGGAGAGGAACGCCGGTGTCGTGTACTGCCGCGGATCGCCATCGAAGCCGGCGGCGCACTCGCGCAGCCGCAAAGGGTCGGGTGCCACCTGCATCATCGCAACCACCGGGTCCAGCGTGTCGAAGAGCTTGCAGGCGAACGGGTGGGACCCGCCGGTGCCGCGCTGATCGATCAGCACAATATCGCGCGAGCGGCGCACTGCGTCGAACAGCAGCGCGAGCTTGCCGATATCGCTCGCCGCCTGCCCCGGCCCACCGGCGAGCAGAATGAGCGGGTCCGGCGCGCGGCTGCGCACGTACGCGGGCAGCACCGCCACATGCAGTTTGATCTTCCTGCCGTCGGGCTGGTCGTGATTCTCGGGCACCGTCCACTCGCCGCACCAGGCTGCGCTGGACACGTCCTTCAACCGGCACTCGGTCAGCTCGATCGCGCCGCGGCGCAGCCCGGTGTCGGGCGGCGCGGTGCAGCCGGCGAGCAGCGCACACAACAGGGCCATGACGAGCAAGACAGAGGGGCGAGCTTGCAGTGTCATGCGCAAGGGGCCAAGAGGAAGGCGATCGACATGGGCGGCATTATAGAGACCCCGCACGCCGACGCCTTGTGATTCATCGCATCCGGCAGGTGTTTGGCCGCATTCTCGGGCGCGACCCGGATTGGCGGTGGGTGCGCGACTCAGCCCGCCTGAAAGCGCATCGACAAATCGATGGCCTTGATGTCCTTGGTCAGCGTGCCGACGGAAATGCGATCGACACCGGTCTGGGCGTAGGTGCGGATGGTGTCGAGATTGATGCCGCCCGAAGCTTCGAGTTCGGCGCGTCCGGCGGTCAAACGCACGGCTTCCGCCATCCGTTCGGGCGTGAAGTTGTCCAGCAGGATCAGGTTCGCGCCGGCGGCGATCGCCGCTTCGAGCTGCGCCAGCGTCTCGACCTCGATCTGGATCATCGTGCCGCCTCGCGCTTGCGCGCGGGCGGCGGCCAGCGCCGGGGCGATGCCGCCGGCGGCCATGATGTGGTTTTCCTTGATCAGGATGCCGTCGAACAAGCCGATCCGGTGGTTCGCCCCACCGCCCACCCGCACCGCGTATTTCTGGGCGAGGCGCAACCCCGGGATGGTCTTCCGGGTGTCGACAACCTTGGCCCGCGTTCCCGCAACCGCATCGACATGGCGGCGTGTGACAGTCGCGGTGGCTGAGAGCGTTTGCAGGAAATTGATCGCCACGCGCTCGGTGGTCAACAGCGCTCGCGCCATCCCGGTGATCGTGCACAGTTTGGTTTGCGCGGCAACCAGGGCGCCCTCGCTCACATGCCAAGTCACCCGCGTTTCCTGGTCGACCTGACGCATCGCCTCATTGAAATATGGCGTGCCGCACACCACGCACGCCTCGCGCGCCGTGACGGTGGCCGTCGCACGACTGGCGGCAGGCACCAGGCCCGCAGTCAGGTCGCCGCTGCCTATGTCTTCGGCGAGCGCGTTGGACACGACGGTCTGCAGATTCGGGGGGACGGGTATGGGGCTCATCGCGCGATGATAAAACGGACCAGGGTGACCAGCGTGGCGATGAGCAGCAGCGCGCCGATGATGCCGGCCACGATGATATGCGCCGGCTTGATGACCACGTGGTCCTTGTCGGCCGCCTGCCGCTTGCGTATCCCGATAAAGGCCGACAGCACGACGCCTACCACGTGAATGAAGCTGGCTTGTTGCGGCGGGGGATTCGGTTGGGGATCGGTCATGGTTTGCCATCGTCGCGGCTGCAGGGGCATGCCGCGCGACTCGCAATTATCGCATGGCCGTTACTTCCGGCGGCCTTCATGCCCGCGGGGTGGCTTGAAATCCCGCCGCCGCTCCCCATGTTCTTGATATCAAGATAGCAGTTCAGGGGGATTCAAAATGCGCATGGACAAACTGACTACCAAATTTCAGCAGGCCCTCGCCGACGCCCAGAGCATGGCGCTGGGCATGGATCACGGCTTCATCGAACCGCAGCACGTGCTGCTGGCGCTGATCGACCAGGAAGACGGGGGCACCAAGTCGCTGCTGGCGCGTGCCAATGTCCGGGTGCCCGCGCTGTCGCAGGCGCTGCACAAGGCGCTGGAGCGCAGCCCGAAGGTGGAGGGGCAGGGGGGCGAAATCGGGATTTCGCGCGATCTCAACAACCTGCTCAACCTCACCGACCGCGAAGCGACCAAGCGCGGCGACCAGTTCGTCGCCAGCGAACTGTTTTTGCTCGCCCTGACCGGCGACAAGGGCGATACCGGGCGGCTGCTCAAGGAACACGGGGGCACCCGCCAAGCCGTCGAACAGGCGATCGAAGCGGTGCGCGGCGGCGAGAACGTCGATTCGGCGGAAGCCGAAGGCAAGCGCGAGGCGTTGTCCAAGTACACCATCGACCTGACTGAACGGGCGCGGGCGGGCAAGCTCGACCCCGTCATCGGCCGTGACGACGAGATTCGCCGCACTATCCAGGTTCTGCAGCGCCGGACCAAGAACAATCCGGTGCTGATCGGCGAGAACGGCGTCGGTAAGACCGCGATCGTCGAAGGCCTGGCGCTGCGCATCGTCAATGGCGATGTGCCGGAAAGTCTACAGGACAAGAAGCTGC
>PLYG01000406.1 GCA_003153335.1 Betaproteobacteria bacterium
GCGGCGATCGAGTCCAGGCAATACGCGGCAATCATCTGCAATTTCGCGAACAGCGACATGGTCGGCCACACCGGGCTGATCCCGGCGGCGATCAAGGCCATCGAGGCACTCGATATCTGTATCGGCCGCGCTGTCCCGGCGCAGCGCGCGGCGGGCGGCGAAGTGTTGATTACCGCCGATCACGGCAACGCCGAAATGATGTTCGATCCGGTCACCGGCCAGCCGCATACGGCGCACACGCTCCTGCCGGTCCCGTTTGTCTACGTTGGACGCGCAGCCCGGATGCACGACGGCGGCGCTCTCCAGGACGTGGCGCCGACGTTGCTGCGCATGATGGGATTGCCGCAGCCGGCCGAAATGACCGGACGGCCGCTGATCGAATTCATACGGTCTTGATCCGCGCGTTTGCCGCATTTGCCGTGGTCGTCCTGCTGTCGGCGCCCGGCGCCGGGAGGTCCCTCGCGGCGGGTGCGCCGGAGACGAGCGCGGAGCGGAGCCGCCACCAGGCGGCGCTCTCGGACCTGCGCGAAAAAGTCGAATCGCTGCGGCGCGAATTGGCGGAGTCCAGTGACGAAAAGACCGATACCGCCGACCTATTGCGCGAGTCGGAACGCGCGATTTCCGATGCCGGACGCGAACTCATTCAGCTCGCGGCGAGGCAGATGTTGCTGCAGCAGCAGTTGACCGCGCAACAGGCAGACCTGGCTGCACTCGCACAGGAGCAGGCCAGCCACGGCCAAGCCCTCGCGCGCCTCCTGATCGCGCAGCATCGCCGCCGGCTGCAGGAACCACTCCAGATGCTGTTGCAAGGGGGCGGGCCCTACGAAGTGCGGCGCCAGCTGGTCTACCTGCGGTTGCTCAATGCCGCGCGCCTCGCCTCTATCGCCGACGCCGGGCGGCGCGCCGAGCGCGCGGCCGCAGTGCGCGGGGAGACCGAAACGCGTTTGGCCGAGCTCGATCAGGTCGTGCAGGCAGCCCGCGAACAACGCGCAGTCCTCGAACGCGAGCGCAAGACGCGCCAGCGCACCTTGGCCCGGCTCGGCACCCAACTCGATGTTCGGCGGCGGCAACTAGTCACAGCCCAGGCCGATGAATCCCGGCTGGCGCGGCTGGTCGCCCGGCTGGGAGCGCTGCTCGATGCCAAAGTGCGCGCATCACCGCGCGCCTCCCGCCCCCCATCCCGCGACACGGCTGCCGAGGCGACCGCTGTTGCGGGCGATGTCGCGACGGCCCTTGCGCGCTTCAAGGGATTGCTCAAGATTCCGGCGGCCGGGGAACTCATTGCGCGCTTTGGCGTCCCAAGACAGGGGAGCGGACCGGCTTGGAAGGGCTGGTTCATCCGGGCTCCGGCCGGGACACCGGTGCAGGCAGTCGCTTCAGGCAGGATCGTTTTCGCCGACTGGCTGCGCGGGTTCGGAAACCTGATTATTGTTGATCACGGCGACGGGTTTATGAGCCTCTACGGCAACAATGATACATTGTTGCAACAGGTAGGTACGGCAATCGAGGCAGGGCAGGCTGTTGCACAGGCCGGGGCCAGCGGCGGCGCCGCGGAATCCGGCGTATACTTTGAATTACGTCATAATGGTGTTGCTTTCGACCCGAAAGACTGGTTCGGACAGCAGTGACCGCAACACGAACCGAGGGGCTGACATGCGTGAGTTTTGGAAAAAGGCGGGACTGATTGGGCTAGGTGTGGCGGCCGGCATTATGCTGTCGCTCAACTTTTCTGCGGTCGCCAACCGCGAAGCGCCCTTGGGGTTGCCGCTTGACGACTTGCGCATCCTGTCTGACGTGTTCGGCAAGATCAAGACGGACTATGTGGAACCGGTGACGGATAAGAAACTGATCCGCGAAGCCATCAACGGCATGGTCTCCGGCCTGGATCCCCACTCCCAATTCCTGGATGAAGATGCATTCAAGGATCTGCAGACCAGCACCGTCGGCCGCTACGGCGGGCTGGGCATCGAAGTCAACATGGAAGATGGCTTCGTCAAGGTCATTACCCCGATGGACGACCAGCCGGCGGCGCGCGCCGGCATTCTGAGCGGCGATCTGATCTACAAAGTCGACGACACGCTGATCAAGGGATTGGCGCTGCAAAAAGCCATCGACAAGATGAAGGGGCCAGCGGGCACCAAGGCTGTCCTCGGGGTTTACCGCAAGGGGGAAAGCGCGCCGCTCACGTTTACCGTGACGCGCGAAATCATCAATGTCGTGAGCGTCAAGGCCAAGATGATCGAGCCGGGGTACGGCTGGATCCATGTGCGGCAATTCCAGGAGCGCACCGGTGAGGATCTGGTCAAGGCGCTGAAGACACTGTACAAGGACGGAGACCTGAAAGGCCTGGTGCTCGACCTGCGCGATGACCCAGGCGGCCTGTTGCACAACGCCGTAGCAGTGTCAGCCGCGTTCCTGCCGGCTGATGTACTCGTGGTCTACACCGACGGCCGCATTCCGGAATCCAAGATGCGCCTGACCGCGAACCGCGAACACTATTTGCGCGGCCGCAGCGGCACCGATTACCTGAAGGAAGTGCCACCCGGCGCGAAGACCGTTCCGCTGACAGTGCTGATCAACGCGGGGTCGGCGTCCGCATCGGAAATCGTCGCCGGCGCGNNCGCGTTGCAGGATCACAAGCGCGCCACGCTGATCGGCGCGCAGACCTTCGGCAAGGGTTCGGTCCAGTCCGTATTGCAACTGGGCCAAAACATCGCACTCAAGCTCACGACCGCGCGCTACTACACGCCCAACGGGCGCTCGATCCAGGCCAAAGGCATCGAACCTGATTTCTCGGTCGAACAAACGTCGTTCGACGGCCGCAAGTCGCTGGTACGCGTACGCGAATCCGACCTGAACGGCCATCTCGAAAACAACCTCACAAAGGACGATGCCAGTTCCGTTCGACCCGCGCTGGGCGGTGAAGCCGCCGAAGACGGCGGCTCGCGCCAGCAGCCGCCGGTTGAAAAAGGGTCCAAGGACGACTACCAGCTGGCACAGGCGATGAACTACCTGAAAGGCCAGCCTATCGTTCCGTCAACGAAGGACACCAAACAACAACTGACGGCGCGGCAAGACAAAACGCCCTGATCCAAACGCGGGTGATAGCGCCCTGACCCGTCGCCTCCGCAGTCCGGGGCCAACCAAAGCAAACAGCCCGCGAAATCGCGGGCTGTTTGCTTTGGGTCTACCCGCAAATCTGCAATAATCGAATCCACTCGTCGCCCCCGCTGACCCGGACTCCGTCCCGATGAACGATACCGAACTCCTTCGCTACTCCCGCCACATTCTGTTACCAGAGATCGGTATCGATGGACAGGAGCATATTGCCGCGAGCCATGCACTCATTGTCGGTGCGGGCGGCCTGGGCTCGCCGGCCGCGCTGTTCCTTGCTGCGGCCGGTGTCGGCACCATTACGCTTTGCGACGCCGATGTGGTCGATCTGACGAATCTGCAGCGGCAGATCGCCCATGACACCTCGACCATAGGCCTGCTCAAGGTCGAGTCGGCGCGGCGGCGGATGGCGGCGATCAACCCGGGCGTCGAGGTGCGCGCGGTCGCGCTTCGGATCGGACCGGATGAGCTGGCGGAACTGGTGGCCGGCGCCTCGGTCGTGCTCGACTGCAGCGACAACTTCGCGACCCGCCATGCGATCAACCGCGCTTGTGTGAGAGCGCAGAAGCCCCTGGTTTCGGGCGCTGCGCTGCGGTTCGACGGCCAGCTTGCGGTCTTCGACACGCGGCGCGCCGATTCGCCGTGCTACCACTGCGTATTCGGTGAAGGGGAGGAAATCGAGGAAACCCGCTGCGCGGTGATGGGCGTGTTCGCGCCATTGGTCGGCGTGATAGGCGCGATGCAGGCTGCCGAAGCGCTGAAACTGCTCGCGCCTTGCGGTGAACCCGCCGTGGGGAAGCTGTTCTTGTACGACGCACTGGGCGCTGAGTGGCGCACCGTGCGGATCAGGCGGGATCCACAATGCGCCGTGTGCAGCACGCGCAGTTAGTCCATTTGCCTGCTTTCCCGCGTAGCGCAGCAGCGGGGCTGGTTCAGCCGAGCAGCAGCGGGCGCTGCGCCTCCCATTGCTCCAAAGGCGCACGCTTGAAGCGCGTCTTGGCGAACAATTGCCAGCGCCCGATCACGTAGCACAGCAGCACATTGGCCTGCGCGCCCGGATCCGTTCCGTTGGGCTGCGTCATTTCCGCGAGCCGCAGGCTTTGTTTCAGGCTGGCCTCGAGGCGATCGTGCAATTGGTTGATGCGGACCTGCAGCCGGTCGTCTTCGTTGACCAATGCGTCACCGGTCAACACCCGGGTCATGCCGGGATTCTTTTCCGCAAAGTTCAGCAGCATGGCCACGATCTGGGTCGTCTGCGCGAGTCCGTCGGTCGTCTCGGAACTGATCTTGTTGATCAGCCCGAACAGCGTGGTCTCGATGAATTCGATCAGCCCCTCGAACATTTGCGCCTTGCTTGCAAAGTGCCGGTAGAGAGCAGCTTCCGACACGTCCAGCTTCGCCGCCAGCGCGGCGGTGGTGATCTTCTCGGCCCGCGGAGTCTCCAGCATCGCCGCCAGCGTCTGCAGTATCTGCAGCTTGCGTTCGCCCGGTTTGGTGCTCATGGCGACCGCAGTACCTTTGCAACAGTCTGCTTGTATCGGGTGTGCATCAATCCGCCATGATCATGGTGCCGACGCCTTCGTTGGTCAGCACCTCGAGCAGCAGCGCGTGGTCGACCCGGCCGTCGATGATGTGCGAGGACTTGACGCCGTTCTTTACCGCGTCCAGCGCCGACCCAATCTTGGGCAGCATGCCGCCGGAAATCGTGCCGTCGGCGAACAGCGCGTCGATCTCGCTTGCGGTGAGACCCGTGAGCAGATTGCCGCTCTTGTCCAGAACGCCCGTGATGTTGGTCATCAGGATCAGCTTTTCCGCCTTCAGCTTTTCGGCCAACTTGCCGGCCACCAGATCCGCGTTGATGTTGTACGCCTCGCCGTTGATGCCGAAGCCGATCGGCGCAATGACGGGAATGAAATCGCGCGTATCCAGCAGATTGATCAGCTCGGGATCGATGTTCTCGATCTCGCCAACCAAGCCGATATCGACGCGTTCATTCGGATTCGTTTCGCTTTTCAGGAACAACTTCTTGCAGCGGATGAACCCGCCGTCCTGCCCCGTCAGCCCGACCGCCTTGCCGCCCTGCTGGTTGATCAGGGCGACGATTTCCTGGTTGAGTTCGCCCAGCACCATCTCCACTACATTCATAGTCTTTTCATCGGTGACCCGCATGCCTTGGCGGAATTCGCTCTTGATGCCCATCTTTTCAAGCAGTCCGGAAATCTGCGGGCCAGCACCATGAACGACTACCGGATTCAGGCCGACCAGCTTGAGCATGGTGACATCGCGGGCGAAGCCCGCCTTGAGTCCATCGTCGACCATGGCGTTGCCGCCCAGCTTGACCACGATCGATTGCTTGTGAAAGCGCCGGATATACGGGAGCGCTTCGGCGAGTACCTGCGCTTTTTGCGCGGCGGATGCAGGGCTAAGGGCCATGAAGGAGTGTGGGATCAGTGAGAGTGAGTATTAACTGAGGAAGTGTGCTGACCGGAATTCTACCGCAGGCGTTCGCCGCTGCGGGCGAACGAAGATGTAAAAATCCGTTCACGGCGTGCCGGGTCCGTCCGAGGCACCGCATTGCTGCTATCATTCGTTCCCTTTCAAGCACTTATTGAATCCGTGTCGAAAAAAAAGGTCTACATCCGCACCTTCGGCTGCCAGATGAACGACCACGACTCCGAGCGCCTGGCCGGGC
>PLYG01000091.1:0-10991 GCA_003153335.1 Betaproteobacteria bacterium
CGATGGCGAGCATTTGCTGCTCGCCGCCCGAAAGGACACCCGCCGCCGTGTCGGCGCGCTCCCTGAGCCGGGGAAACTGCAGGAACATGTCGTCCATGGTCCAGCGCGGAGATAGCTGACGGCGTTTGAGCCCCAGCAGCAGGTTTTCGCGAACGGTGATGTCGGGAAAGATCGCGCGGTCTTCGGGCACGTAGCCCAGTCCGCGCAGCGCAATCTCGTGCGGTTTGAGACCCACCAGATCGTCGCGGCCCTGGAACGCGACGTTCCCACGCGCGGTGACCAGGCCCATGATGGCCTTGATGGTCGTCGACCGGCCGACACCATTGCGCCCGAGCAGGCTGACGATTTCGCCCCTGCCGACAAAGAGATTGACGCCGTGCAGGACGTGGCTTTTGCCGTAGTAGGCGTGCAGGTTGGATACGCTAAGCACCGGTGAGTTCCTTGTCGATACCCTTCGCCAGATCGGTGCCCAAATACGCCTCCTGCACACGGATATTGGCGTGGATGGCGTCGGGCGTACCGGTCGCGATCACCTCGCCGTAGACCAGCACGGAAACCCGGTCCGCGATGCCGAATACGACATCCATGTCGTGCTCGACCAGGATCAGCGTCTTGCCTATGGTGACTTTCTTGATCAGCGCGACTGCGGCGTCGGATTCTGACCGGCTCATCCCGGCTGTCGGTTCATCGAGGAGAATCACGCCCGCCCCGCACGCAATCGTCACACCGATTTCCAGCGCGCGCTGTTCAGCATACGTGAGCTCGCCCGCCACGACTGCGCGCCGCCGCGTCAGCCCGATGGCCTCGAGCACTTCGTCCGCACGCGCGTTGGCCTCGCGCAGCGTATCCACCCGGCGCCAGAACGTGTAGCCGACGCCGCGCGACCAGAGCGCCCCGCAGCGCAGGTTCTCGAACACCGTCATCCGGTGAAACAGGTTGGTGACCTGAAAACTCCGCGCAAGACCCATCCGGTTGATCGCCTGCGGCGTCGCCCGCGTGATGTCGGCGCCGCGCAACTGTATCGTTCCGGCGGTTGCATGCAGACGTCCGCTGATCAGATTGAACAGCGTCGACTTTCCGGCGCCGTTCGGCCCGATCAGCGCATGCCGTTCACCCTCGATCAGGTCAAGGTCGACACCGCGAATGATTGCGGTTTTTCCAAACGACTTGTGGACGTCCGCCAGACGTAGGGCCGGCGGCAGGACCGGCGAGGTGCTCATCGATCATTTCCCCGCGCCGTGGCGAGCAGCACCATCTGCCACTGCCACGCAACGCCGGACCACGTCTTTTCCAGCCACGCGCCGCCCGCCGCCAGCAACAGCAGCGCCAGCGCCCACGGCTGCCAGCGCGTCGCGTCGATGGCCTGACCGAACAGCTTCCATGACGTTTCGCCGGCTTCGACGCCGCCCGCGATCCGATAGATGAGTTCGACAACGCCGATCAGCCCGGCGAGAGTCAGCGCCACCGGCAGCGCAGCCAGCGCATATTGCGGCCAGATCCAGCGCAACAGGCCCTGCCGCCACGGATCGCGATGCAACTGAATCAGGCTGGCGATGCCGCCCGGCGCGTTGAGCACCATGAACAGGAAAAAAAGTCCAAAGTAAAACAGCCACGCATGCGTGTACTGCGACAGCGCAGTCTGCAGAAACGTGACCAGCACCGCACCGATGATGGGCCCGTAAAACTGGCCGACGCCGCCGATAAAGGCCATCAGCAACACCAGCGCCGAGGTATTCGCCCCCAGCGTCTCGCCGGTGACGATTTCGTAGTTGATTGCCGAAAGTCCGCCCGCGATGCCGGCAAAGAATCCGGACAGCGCGAGCATCAGCAAGCGCACCATCTGTGGGTTGTAGCCGACGAACTGCGCGCGCTCCGGATTGTCTCTTACCGCATTGGCCATCCGCCCCAGCGGCGTCCGGGTCAATGCACGCATGCCCCATGCTGCAACAAGCGCCCACGCGACAATCAGAAAATACACCTGGCGCTGCGGACCGAAGGTGATGCCGAACAGCGGCGCGCCGAACACGCGGTTGGCGCTCAAGCCCGCCTCGCCGCCGAACAGTGCCGGGAACATCGGCGCAATCGAGGCGACCATCTCGCCGACCCCCAGCGAAATCATCGCAAAAATGGTTCCGGCGCGGCGCGTCGTGACCACGCCCAGGATCAGGCCGGCGAGCAAACCGCCCAGGCCGCCAATCAGCGGCAACAGCACCACAGCCCAAGCCCCACCGATTCCTGTACCGCCTGCCCAGCGCAGCACATGCATCGCGCAGAATGCGCCAAGGCCGAAGTACACGGCGTGCCCGAACGACAGCAGGCCCGTCTGCCCCAGCAGCATGTTGTACGACAGTGCGAAAATCGTCGCAATCCCCATCTGGCACAGCAGCGACAGCGCAAAGCCTTGCGTGAATACGTAGGGCAGCGCCAGCAGGCAGATCAACGCCAACGCCGCCGCGATCAGCGAGGTGCCGGGCTTCATGTGTCGCGCCTGCCCAGCAGTCCGCGCGGGCGAAAAATCAGGATCAGCACCATCAGCACATACGGGAGCACCGGTGCGAATTGAGAGAGCTTGATCGCGCCAATGCTAAGCGCCACGTCGCCGTTCCAGCCCAGATCGCGGAACGTGTCCAGCAGCGACCAGTCGAGCGCGACCGCGAAGGTCTGAATGATGCCGATCGCCAGCGAGGCGATGAACGCCCCGGCCAGCGACCCGAGGCCGCCGACGACGATCACCACGAACACGATGCTGCCCACCGCCGCCGCCATCGCGGGTTCGGTGACGAACGCGTTGCCGCCGATCACGCCGGCCAGCGCCGCCAGCGCGCAGCCGCTGCCGAACACCAGCATGAACACGCGCGGGACGTTGTGGCCCAACGCCTGGACCATGTCCGCGTGCGTCAGCGCGGCGCGAATGATCAGGCCGATCCGCGTCCGCGTCAGCATCCAGTACAGGCCGCCCAGCATGGCGATGGACACCGCCATCATGAACACCCGGTACGCCGGATACTGCGACTCGAAAATCTCGAACGCGAAAAAATCGAGCGACGGGGGTATCCGGTAATCGACGGCGATGCGCCCCCAGATCAGGTGCACGACCTCTTCGATCAAGTACGCCAGGCCGAACGTGAACAGCAATTCCGGCACATGGCCGAAGCGATGCACACGGCGCAAGCCGTAGCGCTCGACAGCCGCGCCGATCGCGCCGACCAGCAGCGGCGCGACGATCAGCGCCGGCCAGAATCCCACCGCACGGCTGACCTGGTAGCCAAAGTACGCGCCCAGCATGTAAAAGCTGGCGTGCGCGAAATTGAGCACGCCCAGCATGCTGAAAATGAGTGTGAGGCCGGACGACAGCATGAACAGCAGGAGCCCGTAACTCACACCGTTTAACAGCGAAACGAGAAAGAACTCCAATTGGGGCGTCAGTGTGTAGCTGTCGCGAGAATCGAGAAGGCCGCGTGCGCCGTGCGCCCGGTCAGGAGCGCACCGAAAAGAGAATGCGCGCGCAGTCGCACTGCATCCGCCCCCTCTGCCAGACCCTCTCCCGCACGGGTAGAGGGAAAATCATTCTCGTATTCTGAACGGCCGCCGGCGTTCAGACCGGCCGCTTCATCTTGCAAGTGGTTGGCAGCATCGTGTCCTTGCGCTGCAGTTCGATGTCGGTCTTGAATCCGAAACCGGTGTCTTCAACGTCGTACTTGACGCTCTTGCCGTCGGCCTTGGTAAAGGTCGAGATGTAGAGGTTCTGCATCAGTTGATGATCATCCTTGCGCATTTCGACATCGCCGATTTCCGTCGACAGGAACATGCCTTCCAGCGCCTGAGCCACCTTCGCCGGATTGTCAGAGCCTGCCGAATTCATCGCCGCGGCGAGCATGCGCATTTCGACGTTGACCCGGCCGTAGTAAAACTCGATCTTGTGTTTTTTCTTGAAGTCGACGGCGAACTGCTCGACCTTGGTACCCGGAATGTTCATGTGCCACTCGGTGATCTGCTTCACGTTGCCTTCCGCAGCCGCGCCCAGCGCGGCCGGTGTGCCCAGCCCGCCGCCGTAGTACGTGTAGAAGTCGGACTTCAGCCCGGCTTCCCGGGCCGCCTTGACGAACAACGACAAGTCGTTGCCCCAGTTGCCGGTGATGATGGTGTCGGCGCCCGCGGCCTTGATCTTGGCCACGTAGGGCGCAAAGTCCTTGACCTTGCCCAGCGGAATGAATTCGTCGCCGACGATCTTGATGTCGGGCCGCTTCTTGCCCAACATGTCGTTGGCTGCTTTCGAGACCTGCTTGCCGAACTGGTAATCCTGGTTGAACAAATAGACTTTCTTGATCGACGGCTTCTTGGCGATGAAGCTGGTCAACGCCTGCATTTTCATGTCGCTGTTGGCGTCGAAGCGGAAATGCCAGAAACTGCACTTGTCATTAGTGAAATCGGGATCGACCGCGGCATAGTTGAGAAACAGTACGGTCTTGTCGGGGTTGCGCTCGTTCCATTTGTTGACCGCGTCGATCAGCACGCCGGCCACCGAGGAACCGTTGCCCTGGGTGATAAAGCGAATACCCTGGTCGGTGACCGCATTGAACTGGATCAGGCTTTCCTGCGGACTGGTCTTGTTGTCGAACTTGACCAGTTCCAGCTTGCGCCCGTTCAACACCCCGCCTTTGGCGTTGATATCGTCGATCACCGCCTGGAACTGCGCGGCACCGGCCTCGCCGACGTTGGCAAATGCCCCGGACAGCGGGTCGATATAAGCGATCTTGACCGGCTGCGCGAATGCGCTGCCTGCGAAACATCCGACCGTCAGCGCAAAGGCTGCCACACCATATCGCAATTGCATACTTCCTCCTGGGTCCGTTTTGAGTGAAGAACTTCAATCGGCCTGCTTTTGCAACAACTTCCCGATGGTAACAGCGCGCCTCTGCAAACGAAAGTCCGGCGGCGGGCGTCTGGGCAGCGGCAACGTCCGGGCTCAAGACACGCCCAAAACGCTCGTTATTCATTTATCGTATATAAAAAGCGCGATTCAGTATTTCAGTTCATACACGGGTTTCGGTATCTTCGCCCTATTCGCCACCGGGCCCAACGTTCCAATGTGCCGCAGTGACCGACCCGTTACTCTACTCGTATGACTGGACCGACATGAACACACTCGCCGAACCGGCTGCCTTCAACGTCGAAACCGCGCTAGCCGACCCGCTCGAAATCGATCGCTACGGGGACGCAGTCGCCGCCCACGCGCGCGGCAAGATTCCGGACGACCGCTTTACCGCCATTCGCCTGCAAATGGGCACCTATGGCCAGCGCCAGACGGGCGTGAACATGCTGAGAGTCAAGGCGCCGGGCGGCGCGCTCAGTGCCGATCAGCTTGATGCGATCGGTGACGTCGCGGCCCATTTTGCCGAACACCCGGCCGCGCACATCACCACCCGTGAGTCGGTGCAAATCCATTTCATCCCACTGGACCAAACGCCGGCGGCGATGCATCGGCTCGCCGAATCGAATCTCACCACGCGCGAAGCCTGCTCGAATACGGTTCGCAACATGACCGCCTGCGCGATGGCCGGCGCCTGCCCGCGCGAGCGCACGGATATCAACAAGCATGTCGAAGGCGCGGTCGTGCATTTTCTGCGCAATCCGCTCAACCAGCAGTTGCCGCGCAAGTTCAAGATCAGTTTTTCGGCGTGCGAATCCGACTGCGCGCAAGGAATGCTGCATGACCTGGGTGTCATTGCAACGACCAAGGACGGCCAACCGGGATTCAGGCTGATCGCCGGCGGCGGCCTGGGCCACAAACCGCGTGAAGCGATCGTGGTCGATTCTTTCGTGCCCGAGGGGGAACTGCTGGCGGCGATGGAAGCGGTGATCACGCTGCACAACAAGCATTCGGATCGCACCAAGCGCGCCAAGTCGCGGCTCAAGTTCCTGGTCGAGCGCTTCGGCGAAACCGGATTCGTCGCCCGCTACAAGGAAGAATTTGCCCGCAGCCGCGAAGCGCTTGCCGCGACGCCGGGCCCGATCGGAGAATGGCGCAAGCCGCAGGAGGTGCCCGCGCCCGGACCGGGCGCCCCGCGCGCGGTGTTCGCGCAACGCCAGCCCGGGCTGTTCACGGTTCCCGTCAGCGTGCCGCTGGGGCACGTCAAAGCCGGCCAATGGCGCGGACTGGGCACGCTGCTGCGCAATTTCGGCCTGGAGCAGATGCGCACTACGCAGGACCAGAACCTGGTCATACGCGACGTGCCGAAGTCGCAAGTGCTTTCGGTCATCGAAGCGATCCAGGCGATCGGCTTCGAGGTGCCGAACGAGGGCGACAACGTCGTTGCCTGCCCCGGCACGTGGACCTGCCGCTTAGGGATAACCGGCAGCCAGGAAATGGGCGCGCTGCTCACGGGCAAAGCCCTGGGCCTGCGCGTGCGCGTCTCCGGCTGCCACAACGGTTGCGCGCAACCCGAGACCGGCGACATCGGCCTGTACGGCGAAGGCCGTCGTCTGCACGGCAAGCTGGTCCCGCACTATCAGTTCTATCTGGGTGGCGATGGCATGGCCGGCGGCAGGCTCGCCCGTAAAGGCCCATCCGTCCCGGTAGGCCGCGCGATAGCCGCCGTCGAGCGCGTCGTCGCGACGTATCAAGCCACCCGGGAAAGCGACGAACGGTTTTTCACCTGGGTGCACCGCCAGGCCGACACCTACTTCACGGAATTGCTAGCCGATCTGGTCGGCGTCCAGCCGCACGAGGTCGAAGGATTGCTGAAGGACTACGGCGACGCGATCGACTTCAAGCCGGCACAACTGGGCGGCGGCGAATGCGCGGGCGCCGCCCAGGTGTTCATCGGCGCGGCGTTCTTTTCGGCCGCGCACGAACGGCGCTACCGCGATGCGTTTTTCGCCCAGCACCGGATCGCGCCCGCCATCGAATGCGCGCGCCATGACGTGCAACTGATTGCGCAAGGCATACACGACCTGCTCCATCCGGCGCCAACGTTCAAGGTCAAGCGCACCATCGACGATCTGGCCGAACTGGCTGCCGCGCTTTCGGCCGAGGCGCCCGCTGCCGTGGTCGAGCCGCTAGCGGCGTTTGCGGCCACCCTTGGCTCCACGGCTGATGCCGAGGGCGCCGCCAACGCAGAAACCGACTGGGCCGCCGTGTTCGCCCATATCAATGCGTGGGTGCACGAAGCCGCCGCGTTCTGCTCCACGCAGGATCCGCAGCTGGATCTGCACGGCGCGCTGCCGAACGACAAGCGTGCTGCGCAACCCGTGGTCTTCCAGCGCCGCACGCCACCCGCCGCGGTGCACCTGGCGCCCGTACGGCCGGCGGCCGAAGTATACGAACCGATGTATCACGGCTGATCCATGGGCAAGGTTTATCTCGTCGGGGCCGGTCCCGGCGCACCCGATCTGCTGACGCTGCGCGCGGCGCGCCTCTTGGCCTCCGCCGACATCGTGCTGCACGACGCGTTGGTCCATCCGGACACGCTGGCACTGGCGACCCGCGCGGAGCTGGTGCCGGTGGGCAAGCGCTGCGGCGCGCATTCGACCGCGCAACGCTTTATCAACAAGCGCCTGGTCGACGCCGCAAAGAAGTATCCGGTGGTGGTTCGCCTCAAAGGCGGCGACCCGATGCTGTTCGGCCGCGCACAGGAAGAGATCGACGCGCTGACGGCCGAAGGCATCGCCTTCGAAGTCGTCCCCGGCATCACGGCTGCGCTCGCTGCCAGCGCGCAACTGGGCGTTGCGCTGACCCGGCGCGGCGTGGCGCGGACCATGACGTTGGTGACGCCGCGCATCGGCGACGAAGAGAGTGGGTCCGACTGGGCCGCAGCCGCCCTCGCCGCCGACACCGCCGCCATTTACATGGGCGCAGGCCAGGCGGAGGCGATTGCGCAGACTTTGATCGCGCGGGGCCGCTCAGAAGACACGCCTGTGGTCGTGGTCCGCAACGCATCATTGTCCGGATCGACCGCGCGGGCCGGAATGCTGCGCGACCTCGCAGCGCTGTGCGCGGCGGATAGCGCGGAAGGCGCCGAGGGCACGATCGCCGGCCCTGCCGTGATCCTGCTGGGCGAAGCGTTGCGCGCTGCCGTTGCCGCGGACGAACTCGAACAACATTGCACCAAAGCCTCCGTACAACAGCTCCGCCGGCAACTGGGCGGTTGAGCGGCCCACAACGCCGCCTTGACTATTCACAAGACTGACTGCCCCCAAGATCGCCGCCCCGCCCATGACTGCCGCAGACAAATACACCGCCGAAACCATCATCGAAGTCAGAAACTGGACGCACAAGCTTTTTTCGTTCCGGACCACGCGCTATCGCGGCTACCGCTTCATACCCGGCCAGTTTGCGCGGCTAGGCGTACGCAGGCAGACACCTGAGGGCGGGAAAATCGCCTGGCGCGCGTATTCGATCGTCTCCGCCGACTACGACGAATTCCTGGAGTTCTACTCCATCGTCGTGCCCGGCGGCGAATTCACCAGCGTGCTGGCTGACCTCCGGGTCGGTGACGAAATCCTGATCGACAAGACCAACTATGGGGCGCTGACCACCGACCGTTTTGTCGAAGGCCGCGATCTATGGCTGCTCTCGACAGGTACCGGTCTGGCGCCCTTCATTTCCATCCTCCACGACGTCAAGACCTGGGAGCAGTACGAAAACATCATCCTGGTCCACGGCGTCCGCTTCAAGGATGAATTGGCGTATGCGGAATTGATCAGGACCTTTGCCCGGCACGAGTATTTCGGCGAATTCGCGCACAAGCTCCAGTACGTGCAGGTCGTGACCCGCGACGAAGTACCGGGTGCGTTGCGCGGCCGCATTCCGCAATTGCTGGAAGATGGCGCACTCGAAGAGTCCACCGGCATCCGCATCGATCCCCACCGCGCCCGGATCATGATTTGCGGCAATCCCGAGATGGTCGACGACCTGCGCAAGCACTTTCTGAACCGCGGCTACACGTTGTCCCGCCGCGGCAATCCCGGACATCTCGCGGTCGAGAATCTCTGGTAGCAAGGCAAGAAGGATGGGGATGGCGACGGCGCCGCAGCCGTCGGACGGAGTAGAATCGCCGCGTCTGCGCCGGCAAATTGCGCCGCCCACACCCATCATGTCCGCACGTTCCGCCCTGGTACTTTTCGCTCACGGCTCACGCGATCCGGAGTGGGTGCGGCCGTTCGAGCAGTTGCGCGATACGGCGCAACAGCAGGCGCCGAATGTTGTCGTCGCGCTCGCCTATTTTGAATCGGCCGCACCGGATCTGAATCACTGCGTGCGAACGCTCGCCGCCGATGGCGTCACGGCCATCCAGGTGCTGCCGCTGTTCCTCGCCATGGGCAGGCATCTGCGCACCGACATCCCCGCCCTTGCCGAGCGCATCAAACTGGACTACCCGGGGCTGAATATCGAATTCCTGCCCGCGCTGGGCGAGGCGCCGGAGTTCGTCGCGGCGTTGGGCGCCATCGCATTACGGGTGGCGCGCTGACGACGAAGCAGGTAGGCTTGCAAGGACTTACCAGAAGGCTCGAGGCGAACGTCTCCCTCGCCCCGCGCGCGCGGCGAGTATTGGTTTGCCCTTTTTCTTCCGTGGGCTATTGCCGCCGCGCCCGTATCACTGCAAAATCCGCAATACAAGCTTCATCGTATAGCCCACAACAAATCAATCTGGAGGAATTCCCCATGTTCGGCCTGATGATGGACCAACCGCTGCTGATTTCGTCGCTGCTTACCCACGCGGCGCGTAACCACAGCGACACCGAAATCATATCGCGCACTGTTGAAGGCGGCATCCACCGCTATACCTACGCGGACGCGGAACTGCGCGCCCGCAAGCTCGCGCAGGCGCTTGCCCGCTTGGGCGTGGGGCTAGGCGATCGCGTCGCGTCGCTGGCCTGGAATGGCTACCGGCATTTCGAGCTGTACTACGCGGTGTCGGGGTCCGGCGCGGTGATGCACACGGTCAACCCGCGGCTATTCCCGGATCAGATCGCCTACATCATCAATCACGCCGAAGACAAGTTCTTGTTCATCGATCTGACTTTCGTGCCGCTGGTCGAAAAACTGGCGCCTGCGTGCAAGCTCCTCAAAGGCGTGGTCGTGATGACGGACCGCGCGCACATGCCTGCCGGCCTGCCCAATGCGCTGTGCTTTGAAGAACTGGTCGCCGCCGAGACGGGCGACTACGAGTGGCCGACCTTCGACGAACGCACGGCCTCCAGCCTCTGCTACACCTCCGGCACCACCGGCAATCCGAAAGGTGTCCTCTACGGTCACCGCTCGACGGTGATCCACAGTTACGCCATCGTGTCGCCGGACGTATTCAACCTGTCTTCGCGCGATTGCATCCTGCCCGTGGTGCCGATGTTTCACGTCAACGCCTGGGGCCTGCCGTACGCCGCACCGCTGGTCGGCACCAAGATCGTCTTTCCTGGCGCGCAACTCGATGGCGCCAGCCTGTTCGAACTCTACGAGCAGGAAAAAGTCACCGCGACCGCCGGGGTGCCGACCGTATGGCTGGCGCTGCTCAACCACATGAAGCAGAACAAGCTCAAGTTCTCGACCCTCAATCGCGCGGTGGTCGGCGGCTCCGCCTGCCCGCCGGCGATGATCAAGTCGTTTGCCGAGGGCTTCAACGTACGCTGCCAGCACGCCTGGGGCATGACCGAAATGAGTCCGCTGGGAACGTTCTGCACCTTGAAAGGCAAGCACCTTTCGCTCCCGGCGGACAAGCAGTTCGAGATCCTCACCTCGCAGGGACGCGCCCTGTACGGCGTCAACATGAAGATCGTCGATAGCGAGGGCAAGTCTCTGCCGCACGATGGCAAGGCGTTCGGCGACCTGTTGGTGCGCGGACCGTGGATCACCTACGGTTACTTCAAGGGCGAAGGCGGCGATCCATTGCGCGACGGCTGGTTCCCGACCGGCGACGTGGCAACCATCGACCCCGATGGCTACATGCGCATCACCGACCGCACCAAGGACGTGATCAAATCCGGCGGCGAGTGGA
>PLYG01000091.1:11018-11266 GCA_003153335.1 Betaproteobacteria bacterium
GTCGTGTTCGTCGATGCGTTGCCGCACACGGCCACAGGCAAGCTGCTGAAGATCAAGCTGCGCGAGGAATTCGAACACCACCCGCTGCCGGCCGCGTGAGGTCCGCGATGGAGAGTTTCGCGGGCAAGACTGCCGTAATCACGGGCGCTGGAAGCGGACTGGGGCTGGCGCTTGCCCGGGCGCTGGCCAACGAAGGGGCGCGCCTGGTGCTTGCCGACATCAATGCCGACGATCTCGCCGCGGCGGAG
>PLYG01000431.1 GCA_003153335.1 Betaproteobacteria bacterium
TTAGGTACTTAAGTGAAGAGTATTGGGCCTAGACTGGGCTCCGACAGTGGCTATCTCGGAGCGCGTGACGCCGACGCTTCGGCGGGAAGGGCGCGAGGGACACTTGACGGGGGGGCGGGCCGGCCTGCGCCGTGGGACAATTCATAGTGGTCGTTCATGCAACGGCGTCATCGGATCGGGAGACCAGCGAATGAAGAGGATCGTCGTAACAGGCGGCAGCGGCAAAGCGGGCCGGGCCGTGGTGCGCGAGTTGATCGAGCATGAGTACAGTGTGGTGAACGTCGACCTGGTGCCGCCGCCTGACACGCTGTGTCACTTCCTCAAGGCCGATCTCAACGACATGGGACAGGCCATCGATGCGTTGCGGCGCGCCGCCGGCACGGTGGAGCGGCGGCGCCCATTCGAACTGGCCGACGCTGTTGTGCACCTCGCCGGCATCCCCGCTCCGGGTCTTGCGCCCGACGTGACGACCTTCCAGAACAACCTGATGACGACCTACAATGTGTTCAGTGCGGCAACGATGCTCGGCCTCAAGCGGGTCGTGTGGGCCTCGAGCGAGACGCTGTTCGGGTTGCCGTTCACGCGGGAGATGCCCGTGTTCGCACCGCTCACGGAAGAGCATCCGATGCTGCCCGAGAACAGCTACGCGTTCGCGAAAGGGCTCGCCGAGGAGATGGCGCGCCAGATGCATCGCTGGAATCCGGACACGTCGTTCATGGGGCTGCGCATCTCGAACATTATTGACCCGCTCGAATACGCAATGTTCGCGGACTGGCAGAAGGACCCCAACATCCGGAAGTGGAACTTGTGGAGCTATGTCGACAGCCGCGACGTCGCGCAGGCGTGCCGCCTCGCGCTCGAAGCTACCCATGTGGGCGCGGACCACTGCATCATCGCAGCGGCCGACACGGTGATGAGGCGTCCGAGCCGGGAGTTGATGGCGGAGTGCTTTCCGCGGGTACCGATCACCCGCGCGGTCGGCGAGTTCGAATCGCTGCAATCGACCGACGAGGCGCAGCGCTTATTCTGGTACGTGCCGCGCCATTCGTGGCGCGCGAACTGCTGACGCTTACTTCAGAAAACGTGACGATTCGACCTCGAACCAGAGGCACGTGATGACGCGCTGCAGCGTCACGAGCGCCTTGATCTTGCCGTCGAGCGCGCGGCCGCAGGCCTGCCCAACCTCGCCAGGAAGCAGGTCTCGCCGCACACGCGGCGCCACTACGGCCATGCACCTGCTGCAGTCGGGTGTGGACAAGAGGCAATGACCGAAGAGGCATATTGAGAAACAGTACTGATATTGGTATCATGGTGGCACTTTCAGTACTGAAATGGAATCCACATGGACAACACCCTCACCATTGCCGAAATCAAGCGTCGGGGCATGGCTGCCATCGAAGATGGCCTGCGGCATGGCCCCGTGCATATCGTCAAGCGCAACAAGCTTGCGGCTGTGGTGCTTTCCGAGGATGAGTATCAGCGCCTCACCTACGGCAAGGTGAAAGCCACAGGGGTGATGACTGCCGTGCAGTGGCTTCTCACCCAGCCGACTGCTGGCAAGCGCAGCAAAGTTCAGATTGAGGCCGACCTTAAGGCCGAGCGCGCTTGGTGATTGCATTCTTCGATGCCAGCGCTCTAATCTACTTGATCGAGGGCAAAGAGCCATTCGCCAGCAAGGTGCGTAAGAAGCTGGCCGCCGCTGCCAAGCAGTACTCTGATCTCGGCTCCGGCGTGAGCCGTCTGACATGGTTGGAGTGCCGGGTGGGGCCGATGAAAGCCAACGACAATGCGGTACTGGCGGCGTTCGATGCGTTCTTCGCCCGCACCGATTTGGTCTGGGTGGAACTGACCAAGGACGTGGTGGAGCTGGCGGCGGCGATCCGCGTTAAGCATGGGCTGCGAACACCGGGCTCCCTGCAAGCAGCCAGTTGCTTGCAGCTAGGTGCTAACCACCTATTCCTGACCGGTGACGCCGCATTCAAGCGAGTGGATGGGTTAAACGTGAAAGTATTGGCCTGACGGCATCGACCGGTCCCTATTTCTTGCCGGCGCTGAGCGCCAGGATCGCGCCGATCACGATTGCGGCTCCCGCTATTTGCGGCGGCGCCATCCGCTGCCCGAGCAGCACCCAGCCCATGACGAGAACCGCGATCGGCTCGAAATTGAGCGCCGCCAAGTTGCTCACCACGCCGATCTTTGGCAGTACGACGAACAGCGACGTGACCGCGGCGCTGTAGCACAGTCCCATCAGTGCGAGCGCAAGCCAGCCGGTGCCGTCGACCGGGAACGAGAAAGCACCGACGAGGGTTCCGCCCGCGAGCATCACCACCGCGATGGTACTGGTCGCCAGCAGGGTGCGCAGGCGCCCATCGACGTCCTTCAGCCAGCGGGTTGTCAGATACATGGCCGCGCTGAACAACAGCGAAGCGCCGCAGGCGTAGAGTACGCCGACCCCGATTTCGTCCCAGCGCCCGACGAAGCCTGTGGCGCCCACGCCGCTCCAGCCACCGACGTCGAGCGCTATGGCGAGCCCTGCGAACGCCACCGGCATCGCGATCAGGGCGAGCCAGGTGGGGCGCACGCCGTCGAGCCTCCAGGCGACCAGAGCGATGACGATCGGGTAAGTATTGAACGCCAACAGCGCGAGCGCCACGGGGATCCGTGCCACAGCGGAGAAAATGCAGTAGCTCTGCAAAAGCAGAAGCAGGCCGATCAATGCGCCGCGCACACGCGTGGCGCCGGGCAGCGCAAACGATACCCGGTTGGCAAGCAGCAGCACCAGAACGAAGATCAGCGCGGCGGAAGAACGGAAGGCGACCGCCGTCGCCACGTTGGCGCCGTGCTCGAAGGCAAAGCGCGCCGCGATATGGTTGCTCCCGAACACGATTGAGATAAACACCAGCAGGAGAATTCCGAGCCAGCGTGAAATCGGTTTGCTCTGCAATGCACGACCTCCGGGACGAAAGTGTGCAAGGGTACAGCAAGTAGTCGTGCCGCCGCGCCCTACAGCCAAGACAGGTGGTGGGATCGCGGCTGAAGCCGCTCCTACTAGGCGGGGAAATCGATGCCGCAACCGCATTAAATCCGAGAGCAGTTCTTGGCAGTCGTCTCAGACACCTAAACGTAGGACGAAAATCCAAGCGATAAGATCAAGTCGCCAGCGAGCAAGCCGCGCTAAATCTATGTGGGGTTGTGTCAAAAACAATGCAGCTGTGGCATCGATTTTAGGCTCGGTGAACGATCATCTCGCCCGCGCGGCCGCGGGCAGCGGGTAGCGGAACTCTGAGCGACGCGACCTGAATAGGCCGCCTCACGGGCTCACGGATTTGATCGCGAAATTCTGCTGCGATTCCTGCCAGATGAGGACCACCGTCTTTCCCGGCGCCGGAAAATCCTGCACACTGACTTGCCTGGACACTCCGTAGAGAAACCCTTCGCCGGGAGGGGTCACCGTGAACTGCCTGGCGGAATCCGGACAAGGAGGCCAGCCTGCCCGGTCGCCAGATTTTTCTCGCGGTGAATGGTGTGCACATCCTCGAAAATCCGAAGCTCGACGACCTCGGCGGCAAATCGCTGATCGTCGCGCCGCTCAGGTGGCCCGACCTCTGCCGCTAAAGGGGTTAGGGATACAATTCCCTGAACCAAACCCTGAATGTTCCATTGACAGTGGCTTTGAAGGCACCCTCAACTCAAGGCCGTACGTGACCAATCACCACAAGGAAAAATTGCATGCTCACACTTTTTTACGCTCCCGGCGCCTGTTCCATGGCGGCCCACATCGTGCTCGAGGAGAGCGGCGAGAAATACCAGGCCCAGCGCATGGACTTGGCCAAAGGCGAACAAAAGACCGCGGAGTACCTGAAAATCCATCCGCTGGGCCGCGTACCCGCACTGAAGCTGGACGATGGCTCGCCGCTCACGGAGAACACGGCCATCCTGCCCTACCTGGGCAAGCGCTTCGGCCTGTGGCCCACCGATCCGATCAAGGAAGCGCTTGCCCTTTCGGTCATTGGCTTTTTTGCCTCCAGCGTGCATCCCGCGCACGGCCATATCGGCCGGCCCGAGCGCTACACCGCGGATGCTGCCGCCCACTCCGGCATTCAGGCGATGGGCAAGAGGACCTTCCACGAATACATGACGCAGATCGACGCCATGTACGCGGGGCGCGAGTGGTTGTCCGACAAGTATTCGGTGCTCGACCCCTACGCCTTCGTGTTCTACACTTGGGGCGTGAAGCGCGGGCTGCCCATGGCGGAACTGAGGAATTACACCGCCCTCAAGGACCGCATGCTCCAGCGCCCGGCCGTGCAGCGCGTCGTCGCGGACGAGGGCGTCAAGCTGTAGTTGCTCGAAAAGACCTGCCCGGCACGGCCGCGTCTCGTGGACGCGCGGAGCTCTTGATTACTTATACGCCTTGCCAGAGCGTCATTTCGTAATCCTTGAGTGCCGCCTCCTGCATCGTTGGTAGTTCGGGCGCTCCGGCGAAGCGCGTTCTGCTGGTTACCGCCAGAGCGCGCAGGCGACCACCCTTGTAAAGCGGCAAACCGACC
>PLYG01000355.1 GCA_003153335.1 Betaproteobacteria bacterium
CCAAGGTTTCGCAGGGCATGATCGACACGTTCTGGCACCAGGGAATAATGGCCGGTCACAGGAACACCTTCGACTGCATCAAGGCGTTCTCCGAAACTGATTTCACCGAAGACCTCAAGAAGTTCGACGTGCCGACGCTGATTATCCACGGCGACGATGACCAGATCGTGCCGATCGGCGCCTCGGCTCTTTGCTCATCTAAGCTGGTCAAGAGCGCGACCCTGAAGATTTACGCGGGCGCACCTCACGGCCTCCCACAAATTACAAACGCCCTGACCGATCCCCTTGCGCAAACCCACATAGCGGGTAATCGATATCACGCGTGAAAGCGATGACCTTGAACAATTCACCCATCTCCGCCGGGCTCAATAGCCGCTGCACGGCGTTGCTGTGTCGCAGAAACTCCGCCGTGCCCGGCTCGCCCGTCTGCTGCAGCAATTCGACTATTCCGCAATTGAGCAGGAACCCGGCTTGGGCTGTGTAACCGGCCAGTTCGAGGCCGGCATCGAGCCCGGCCTGCGCGATGGCGGAGAAATCCACGTGCGCGGTGATGTCCTGCAGCCCGGGCAACAGCAGCGGATCGGCATGCGCATGCTGCCGGTAGTGGCACATCAGGGTGCCGGTCGTGCGTTGCGGATGGTAATACTCGCGGGCCGGGAATCCGTAGTCGATCCAGAGCAGCAGGCCTCGCCGCAACAGGTGCGCCAGTGTCGCCATCAACGCTTCGGCCTCCGGGTTGATCTCCGATTCGTAATCACCCGCGGGGAAAAGCGTGTCGATCGCGCTCCGGCGCGCACCGGCGGCCAGCGACATATCGCGCCACGCGATGCGGCCTGCACCATCCATCGTCACGCCGCGGCGGAGATGATCAGTACCGCGCCGCGCAAGCAATTCGACGGGCAACGCGTCGAGCACTTCATTGCCAAAGATCACCCCGGACCACTCGCCGGGCAGCGCGTCCAGCCAGCGCACACGCGAGGCCAGTTCCGGCGCCAGCCGGAGAAGTGCGCGCTGCTGGCGCTCGCGCAAGTCCGGACTGGGTTCGAGAATGGCGTAGGTCTCGGGCAACACTTCGAGCGCCGCCAGCCGCGTCAAGATATCGGCGGCGAGACGCCCGGTGCCGGCGCCCAGTTCGAGTACGCTGCCGCCGGTCAAGCGAAGCACTTCGGCAAACTGATTGGCGAGTGCGTGGCCAAACAACGAGGAGAGTTCCGGGGCGGTAACGAAATCACCCTGGGCGCCGAACTTGTTCGCGCCGGCCGCGTAGTAGCCCAATCCCGGTGCGTAGAGCGCCATCCGCATGAACGCCGAGAACGGAATCCAGCCGCCCGCGCGCCGGATCTCGTCACCGATATGCGCGACTACGCGCCGGCTGTGCGCCAGCGCATCCGGGTCGGGCAGGGGCAGGCCCGAAGGCAGTACGGGGGGCGACGGCGTCAGCTCAGGTAGAGCGTGCCCGTTTGTTGTGTTAGATTGCACGATGAGGGGAGTGTACGCGATGGATTCACTGCAAGGCAAAGTGGTCCTGATCACCGGCGGCGCGCGGCGTGTGGGCGCCGCCATCGCACGGCGGTTGCACAAGTCCGGCGCGAACCTGATGCTGCACCATCGCGCTTCGGTCGCCGACGCGCGCAAGCTCCAAACCGAACTGAACGCATCGCGCGCAGGCTCTGTGTCGCTGCTGCGGGGCGACTTGCTCGACACCGCCAAGCTGCCGCACCTGATCGCGCACACGGTACAGACCTTCGGGCGGCTGGATGCGCTGATCAACAACGCATCGAGCTTTCAGGCCACGCCGATCGGAGAAATCACCGAGGAGCTGTGGCATCACCTGATCGGCACCAACGTGAAGGCGCCGCTGTTTCTGGCGCAGGCCGCGGCGCCCCATTTGCGCAAGACGCAAGGTGCGATCGTCAACATCACCGATATCCACGCCGAGCTGCCGCTGAAGAATTTCGTCGTTTACACGCTGGCCAAGGCCGCCCTCGAAGGGCTTACGCGATCACTCGCGCGCGAACTGGCGCCCGAGGTGCGCGTCAATGCGGTGGCGCCCGGCCCGATACTGTGGCCCGACGGCGATGCGTTCGACGAGTTGGCGCGCCAGCGGATCATTTCGCACACGCCGCTGAAACGCGTCGGCTCCCCCGACGATATCGCGGGCGCCGTACACTACTTGTTGACCGATGCGCCCTTTGTGACCGGCCATACGATCAACGTCGACGGCGGGCGCAGGATCGCGATCTTGTAGGATAAGTGGCGCGTAGTGAATCAGGCCAGAAACAACTGCTGCAGATCGTTGAGAAAGCGCCGGCCGAGTTCGGTGGGTGCGATCCGCTGATGGTCGCGCGTGAGCAATCCCTTCGCTTCCGCCTGCCGTAATCCCGATTCCACCGACGTGAGCGGGAACCCGGCGCGCTCATGGAACAGCGCAACCGGCACGCCGTCGTTCAAGCGCAGCGCGTTGAGCATGAATTCGAAGCCGACGTCGCGGCGCGTCACGTCGTGTTCTTCGATCACCGGCGTGCCGGCCTCGACCATTTCGAGATACTGCTGCGGCTGCTTGTAGCGGACCTGGCGAAGAATCCGGCTCGGAAACGACAGCTTGGAATGCGCGCCGGCGCCTATGCCCAGATAGTCGCCGAACTCCCAGTAGTTGCGGTTGTGCTTGCATGCGCGCCCCGGTTGGGCGTAGGCGGAAGTTTCGTAGTGGCTGTAGCCGGCGTCGCCCAGTACCGCCTCGATCGCATCCTGCATTTCCGCCGCGCTGTCATCGTCGGGCAGCGCGGGCGGATGTTTGGCGAACAGCGTGTTGGGCTCCAGCGTCAGGTGATACGCAGACAGGTGCGGCGGCGCATACGCCAGCGCCGCCCGCAGATCGGCTTCGACCTGGGGCAAGGTCTGCCCGGGCAGCGCATACATCAGGTCGAGATTGATGTTGCCTATGGTCGCAAGACCGATCTCGACCGCGCGGTGCGCTTCGCCATCGTCGTGGACACGGCCCAGCGCGCGCAAGTGTTCGGCGTTGAAACTCTGGATGCCGATCGACAACCGGTTGATCCCGGCGCTCTTGAAGTCGGCAAATTTTTGCGCCTCGAACGTCCCGGGGTTGGCCTCCAGCGTCACTTCGATGCCGGGCGGCACCGGCATCCGGGCGCGCACCCCGGACAGTATGGCGTCAATGCTCGATGGTGAAAACAGGCTGGGCGTGCCGCCGCCAAAGAAAATCGACGAAAACCTGCGGCCCCAGATCAAGGGCAATGCGGTCTCCAGATCTGTCATCAGCGCCTCCACGTAACGCGCTTCGGGCAGGATCTGCCGCTGTTCGTGCGAATTAAAGTCGCAGTACGGACATTTTTTCATGCACCACGGAATGTGTATGTACAGCGCGAGCGGCGGGAGCACGGTGAAGTGCGGAGCAGAGGGGGTGGTGCCGATGGAAAGAGTCTGTGAGGGCATGGGCCGATGATACCGCGATGCAATTGAGGCCCGGGATGATTCGACCTCCCTCGCCCACTGTCCCTCTCCCCGATGGAGAGGGAAGCAAGGCTCCCTCACCCCAGCGGCCGCTGCCTGAGCCGCTCGATCAGCAACCGCATCGCCTTGCCGCGATGACTGATTTCGTTTTTCTCTTCCAGCGGAAACTCGGCGCCGGTCAATCCAAATCCTGGATCGAGAAAATGCGGGTCGTAGCCAAAGCCGCCGGCCCCGCGCGGCGTATCGATCACCACGCCATCCCAGACGCCTTCGGCGATCATCGGCTCGGGATCATCGGCATGGCGGACCAGGACCAGCACGCATGTGTAGTGCGCGTCGCGATGGGTGATGCCCGCAAGATCGGCGATCAATTTGGCGTTGTTTCGCGTATCCGACTTCGGCTCCCCCGCGTAGCGCGCCGATAGCACGCCCGGTGCGCCGCCCAGCGCGGCTACGCAAATACCCGAGTCGTCCGCCAGCGCAGGCAGGTGCGCGAGTTGCGACGCGTGCCGTGCCTTGGCGAGTGCGTTCTCGATGAATGTCGGATGCGGCTCTTCAGTTTCGGGATTCCCCAGTTCGCTTTGTGCGATCACCGTGATGCCCAGCGGCTCGAGCAGCCGCCTGAATTCGCGCAGCTTGCCAGGGTTGTTGCTGGCAAGCACCAGTTTTTGCACGACTAATGCGCCAGCGCCGCGCGCTGTGCCGCGATCAACCGGCGTATGCCGTCTTCGGCGAGCATCACCAGCGCGTCCATTTCCGCGCGCGAAAACGGCGCGCCCTCGGCCGTACCTTGTAATTCGACAAAGCCGCCACGGCCGACCATCACGACATTCATGTCGGTGTCGCAGTTCGAGTCCTCGGCATAGTCGAGATCGAGCACCGGTTGACCGCCGACGATGCCCACCGAAACCGCGCCGACAAAATCCGTCAGCGGCTCGCCGCTCAACAATTCCTTCGCCTTCAGGAATGCCACCGCATCATGCAGCGCCACGCAGGCGCCGGTGATCGACGCGCAACGCGTGCCACCGTCAGCCTGGATCACATCGCAGTCGATCTGGATCGAGCGTTCGCCGAGCTGGTGCAGATCGACAATAGCGCGCAGGCTGCGCCCGATCAGCCGTTGTATTTCCTGCGTGCGTCCGGACTGTTTGCCGCTCGAGGCTTCGCGACGCATCCGCGTATCGGTCGAGCGGGGCAGCATCCCGTATTCGGCGGTGACCCAGCCNNTGTCGCCGCACTCGATCAGCACCGACCCTTCCGCGTGGCGCGTGTAATGGCGGGTGATGCGGACCGGGCGCAGCTCGTTGGGCGCGCGCAGGCTGGGGCGGTTGGGCATGATGGTGCTTTCTCAGGAACGGGCGCGGCGGAGCGCCTGGGCCACGCACTGCAATTCATCGGCCAGGGTCAGGGGCGGCGTCCACCCCAGAGTGCGGCGGATTTTAGCACTGTCGATGGCGAACGATTCGAGCAGGCGGCGCGCGGCGGCGCGGCGCAACGCGAGAGTCGCGAGCAACAGCAGGAGTTGCAGCGGGCAGCGCCACAGGCGCGGGCGGACCGCAAGCGCCACGCCGATCGCGCGCACGAGTTCCGGCGTCGATACGTCTTCGCCGTCGGCGACAAAAAATGTTTCGCCGGCGGCCAGAGGATGCGTGCGCGCGGCGTCGATTGCAGCGCACAGGTTGGTTACGCCCAGCAGGCTGCGCTGATTTATGATGGCACCCAAAGGGAGCACGCGACGCTCGCGCACCGCATCGACCAGCACCGCGAAATTGGCCTTCACGCCCGGGCCGTAGACCAGCGGCAGGCGCAGGATCACGGTCTCGATGGCGTGCTCCTGGCCGAATTCGCGCACCCATGCTTCCGCTTCAGCCTTGGACCGTGCGTAGTCGTCCTGCGGTGCGACCGGATCGGATTCGCGCAGGATCACGCCCGGCGCCGTGGCCTCCCCGTGCACCTTGACCGAACTCGCGAAGACAAGGCGCCGCACCTGCGCGGCGAGCGCGGCTTCGAGCAGGTCGTTGGTCACCTCGACATTCTGCCGTCGATACGCGGCCCGCGGATCGGGCGCATCGTCCTTCATCCGGTGCGCGCGCGCCGCCAGATGAATGATGCAATCCACCGGCTCCGCAACGAGGGGCTCCGTCCAGTCGGCATCGGCAAAGTCGCCGACTTCCACGATTTCGGGGCGCGATTCGTCAGCACGGCGTGCGCGCACGGCGCCGACATACGGAATCTTCCGCGCGGCCAGGTGCGCGCAGTACGCGGCACCAATGAAGCCGTATGCGCCGGTGACCAGGACCTTGCCCATCGCCTCAGGCCAGCTTCCAGCCGTGCTTGTTGAAAAATCGCACCGCCCCGGCGATGAACATCCGGATATGCGCCCAGCTTTTGCGCGCCGCAAGGCCCCCGAAATGCACCAGGCGCATCGCCGGTAGGTAGTCGATCCGCCATGTCCCGCCCTGCGTCAGGCGCAGGCTCAGATCGTAGTCTTCGAAATACACAAAAAAAGCGGGGTCGAATCCGTTGGTGTGCCGGACCGCCTCGCACCGCAGCAGCATGCAGCAGCCGCTCGCCAGCGGAACGCCCTGCGCCGCCCGGTCCGCCGCCTCGCCGACGACGTCGCGGAGCTCGTAGCGCGCGAGCCGGCCGGCGAACCGCAGCCTGATCGAGGCCGGCGCGGCGGCCCGCACCAGCAAAGTCAGCACATCGGGATAGCGCTTGCACAAAAATAGCGGCGTGCCGTCCGGTCCTGTGCCATTGGGTGCGGCCATGCCGCACACCGGCGTAGCGCGCATCCAGGCAAGGCCCTGGGTCAGTGCTTCGGCGGCCAGCAACGCGTCGGGATTGAGCACCAGGTGCATATCGGCACCAGCGGCGTTGCCGTCGCGCAAAACCAGATTATGACCGCGCCCGAAGCCGACGTTGCCCTGTCCGGAGATGCGCCGCCAAGTGGTTGCAATGGGCACGGCAAATTCCGGCACGTACGGTTCATCGACCATCGCGCCGGCTGCCGCGTCGTTGTCGACCAGGGTGATCCTGGCGTCGGTCAGGAGTCCGGCGCTCGCCGCGTGGGTGACGGCCGCGGCCAGCGACTCCAGCGTGCGCCGCAGCAACGCCCGATCGGAGTCGAACACGACAATGCTGGCGCTGAGCGAGAAGGACATGCGTGGCGGATGGCCGGCGGGGGAATGCCGCATTATAGCGGTGGGGTGCGGTCGTTTCGCTTGCCGCCTGGCGCCGCGGGGAACACACTTGCATCGTTTTTGTTTTTTGTGTATAAACGTCCATATGTATGGATCGACACACCGCACCGGCGAACTGACCTCCCGCCAGGAGGAGGTTCTGAACTTTATCCGCGATTGCGTTGCGGCCGACGGCCTGCCGCCGACGCGCGCCGAAATTGCCCGGGCGCTGGGGTTCAAATCGCCCAATGCCGCCGAACAGCATGTCAAGGCGCTGGTCGACAAGGGCGTGCTCGAATGGGTGCCCGGCGCCTCGCGCGGGTTGCGGATCGTCGGTTCGGAGGAACCCGGGTTGCCGCTGATCGGGCGTGTCGCGGCCGGTTCGCCGATTCTTGCCCAGGAACACATCCTGGGCTACCACGCGGTCGATCCGAAGCTGTTCAGGCCGCGCGCCAGCTATTTGCTGCAGGTGCGGGGCATGAGCATGCGCGATGCCGGCATGTTCGACGGCGACTGGGTCGCCGTGCACAAGACCCGCGAAGCCCGCGACGGCCAGATCGTCGTCGCGCGGATCGGCGATGAGGTCACCGTCAAGACCTTCTCCAGGAAGCGCAGAACCATCGAATTGCTGCCGGCCAATCCGGATTTCGAGCCGATTGTCGTGGGCGCCGGCGGCGCGGAGGAATTCGTGATCGAAGGCCGCGTCGTTGGGGTCATTCGCAGACTCTGATTCCCCGGCAGAACCAAACAAAAAAGCGCGCCGCGGCGCGCTTTT
>PLYG01000039.1:0-5284 GCA_003153335.1 Betaproteobacteria bacterium
CGAAAAACGTGGTCTGTCCCCATTTATTCGACATGGCTTTCCCGCCTAGCGATGGATCGCGCGCGGATCGAAGGCATCGCGGATGGCATCGGCGAAAATATTGGCCGAGAGCACCAGCGAGAACATGAAGGTGAAGGCGGTCGCCAGCGTCCACCAGATCGTGGGTTCGCGCGAGAGTTCCAGGCGGGCGGTGTTGATCAGGGTGCCGAAGCTCTGCATCGACGGATCGACGCCAATGCCGACATAGCTCAACACCGCTTCGGCCAGCACCAGGCCGGAGAAGTTGATGACCATGGTGATCAGGATCAAGTGCATCACGTTGGGCAGCAGGTGGACGCTGAGAATGCGCCAGGTGCCCACGCCAAACGCCTGCGCCGCCTGGATGTATTNNGATCAGCACGGCCGAGGCGATCAGCAGCACATAGGGAATCGAGTTGATGACCGTGTAGACATATTGGATGGCTTCATCGATCCAGCCGCGCACATAGCCGGCCACGATGCCGAGCCCGACCGCGATCGGCATGGTAACCAGGGTGGACATGGTGCCGATCACCAGCGCGGTGCGGATGCTTTTCAGCACCACATAGAACAGGTCGTTGCCCACCCGGTCGGTACCGAACACATGGTATTCCTGCGCCAGGGACAGGATGCTGCCGGCCAGCACAAACAGCACCGTGAGCGTCGCCAGCACGGTACGCCAGGGATAGCGGCCGCCACCCGCAGCAACGCTCTGCCAGACTTGGGCCGCAGGCCGCCTGCTGCAGCGCGCGGTGATCGCCACTGTGGCCAGCACCAGCACGGCGAGCGCCGACAGACCCAGCACCGCACCGATTACGGCACGAACCGCGACATCTTCGGCCCAGTCGCGTTCCGGATCTTGCAGATGCTTGCCCGCATTGAGCAGGCGCGGATAGATGCGGCGGGTAACGCCCCCCTCGGTGAGGGCTTCCTTCTCGTGCGCGACAACAGCCAGCGGTGCGGAGTAGCTGCGCTCCTTGCCTTCCGCCTGATACGCCAGCAGCTTGTCCAGCAACGAGCGGGTTTCCGGCGCGTACGCCGGTGCATTGCCCGGTGCGCTGGTCAACAGGGCTCGGTAGTGCAGTGAATCCAGTACGCCGATGGCGACGAACAGCGCCAGCACGGTGGCCGCTGCCGCGCCGGGCGGGCTGGCGAAAGCCTTGCGCCAGGTCTCTGCCAGATGCGGGGTGCGGGTGACTTTCCAGACATAGAGGATGCTGGCCACCAGTACGAATAGCACGACCACGTCGGTCCAGAGCAGGACGATTTTCATGATGTTCTGTTCCGCGCCCTCATTGCAGCCGCACGCGCGGATCAGCCCAGGCGTAGGCGAAGTCGGTCAGCAGGTAGGTGAGCACATAGATGAAGGAACCGAAGAACACCATCGCGCGCACGACGCCGAAATCCTGGTTGTTGATGCCATCGATAGTGAAGCTGCCGAGGCCCGGAATGCCGAAGAACGATTCCAGCACGATGGCCCCGACCAGCAGCACCGGCAGCAGCAAGCCGGCCGAGGTGATGATGGGGATCAGCGAATTGCGCAGTACATGCCGCAGCAGCACCGCGATTTCCGACAGGCCCTTGGCGCGCGCGGTGCGCACGTAATCCTTGCTCATTTCTTCGAGGAAGATGGTGCGATACAGCCGGGTATCCGGCCCCAACTGCGAGAGCACGTAGACCACGATGGGCAGCACCAGGAACTTGAACATGCCCGGCGGCGGCGTGTAGCCCGATAGCGGTGTGATGGCCATCACGCGACCGAACACGAACTGGCCGGTGATGATGAAGAACAGCGAGGAGATGGACATCAGCGCCACCAGCACTACTACGCCTATTGTATCGAGAGCGCTATAGCGGAACAGCATCAGCCCCAGCGCGAACACGATGGACAGGCCGACCGCGATGATGAACACCGGCGTGGCCATGGCCAGCGTGGGGAAGACCCGCTTACCCAGCTCCCAGCCGATATCGCGGCCTTCCACCGTCTTGCCGAAGTCCAGACGCAGGATGCCGGCCGAGCTTTCAAAGAACACCGTATTGGTCAGCATTTCCAAACCACCGGCCCGCGGATTCAGGTAAAGCGGTTTGTCGTAGCCATGCTCGGCTTTCCAGCGCTCGATGGCCTGCGGCGCCACGCGCTTGCCGCCAAGCTGCAGGCGCGCCATGTCGTCCGGGGTATTGACCGAGAAGAACAGGAAGAAGGTGACGAAGTTGATCCCGACCAGCACCAGCAGCGAATAGATCGTCCGCCGAATCAGATAGGCGATCATTTGGCTTCTCCGGACGCGACGGCGATGCGGGTAGCGCGGGCATTGGCGTTTTCACGGCGCAGGTAGTGGCGCCGCGCGGGCCACAGCAGAAGGGCGAACAGGATCAATCCCACACCCAGCGGCCAAACCTTGGGCTGGTTCCATTCGGCGATCTTCCGGGCACGCAAGGCGCCGTCCACCCGCAGATAGCGTATTCGGTCGTTGAGCACGCCAGAGGGCTTGGCATTGTGCAGCCACTGCTGATAGACACCGGTCGAGCCCGGGAAAATGCCGAAGCTCCAGGGCGCATCCTGCTGGGCGAGTTGCACCATCTGGTCCATCAGGACTTTGCGCTCGGGGCCGTCCGGCAAGGATTTCATGCGGCCGTACAGCTTGTCGTAGTCCGGATTGGAGTAGTTGGAGGCGTTCTCGCCATCGAACTTCACCTTGCCTTGCGACGTAGTCAGCAGGAACAGGTAATTTTCCGCGTCGGGATAGTCGGCGAACCAGCCCCAGAAATAGATCTGCTCGTTGCCCTTGCGCATGCGTTCCTGGAAACGGTTGTAATCGTTGGCCCGCACTTCGGTCTGCACACCCAGCTTGGCGAATTGTTTCACCTGCCAGTCGAGCCGCGCCTGGTAGGCCGGACCCACGCCGTTCGAGTCGTAAAAGATCACCAGCGGCTTGCCCGTCTGGGCAGCGCGCCCATCCGGATAGCCCGCTTCGGCCAGCAGGCGCTTCGCATCCTCGATCGGCCGGCGCACGGCTTTGCCATCCTGCCAGACGTGGGTGACTGGATTGACGCCGTCCTTGCCGGACACGTAGCCGAACAGGCCCGGTGGAATCGGCCCCATGGCCGCTTCGGACGGCCCATAGTTGTCGAAGAACACCGCGGCATACTCTTCCCAGTCGGTCGCGATCGATAGTGCCTGGCGCAGCTTGCGGTTCTTCTCCTGCCGGTCTGGTGTATCGCCCTTGCCGACCACCGGGTCGAGCATATTGAAGCCGATATACCAGTTGCTGGGCTCCAGCGTGGATACCATGTTGGTGCCGTGATCGCGGATGGTCTGCCAGCGGCCGGTCTTGTCCATCTGCTCCTTCAGCAGCGGGAAGCCGATGTCGAGGCGGCTCACGTCCGGGTTATCGTAGTATCCTTGCATGAACTTCGATTCCTCCGGCTCGCGCTCTTTCTCGAGGTTGAACACCGCCTTGTCGAGGAAGGGCAGGCGTTTGCCGGCAGCATCGAGCCAACCGTGCTCGCGGTCGCCCGGCATGCCTTCGCCCGGGTACAGTTCCTCACGGTAGTTCGGATTGCGTTCGAGCACATAGCGGTTGGCGCCCTGCTCGGTGAGCATGAAGGGGCCGGTGCCGACCGGCCAGGCGTTGAAGTTCAGCACATTGTCGGCCATGCCGCGCTGGGCATAGAAGCGGTCGGCTTCCCACGGAATGGGCACGAACATGGTCATCGCCAGCCAGAACTTGAACTGCGGATACTTGCCGATGACCTTGATCTCGAGCGTGTGCTCGTCAACCGCGCGGACACCCTTGAGCGGCACCTCGCGCAGATCCCGCCACGGCAGGTATTGGTCGCGCGCACTCTTCGTCTGCAACGCTGCATTGTGCTCGGTTTTGAGCCGCTCGCCCAAGTCCTTCAGGCCGACGATGTACTGGTTGAGCAGGTTATAAAGTGGCACCGGCGTGGGTACATAGGGGCTGGCCAGCCGCTTGATCTGGTAGATGTAATCTTCGGCGGTCGCTTCCCGGGTGGTGACGGCGGCCTGGTCGACTGGGAAGTCGAAAAGCGAGTACTTACCCTTGATCTGTTCGGGCTGCAGATCGTGGTACAGGAACCTGCCGCCGGCATCCTTCGCCAGCGCCGGGTGCGGCTGGTAGCGCGTACCGGGCTTGAGCTTGAAGGTATAGACACTGGTCGCGATTTGCTCGGCCGGTGCGTCATCCGGCAGCGACTTGCCGTCCTTGTCCAGGTAATGCGGCGTCGGCACCTCGACCGCCGTACGCCCTTCCAGCGTGTAGGGGCGTTTCAGATAGTGGTAGCCAAGCAGCGGCTCGTAGATCGCGTAGGTCCAGGGCGTCTCATTGAGGGCGTAGGAGCTGGCCGGATCGAGATACTTGGGCCGTTCCTGGAAGGATGTGTAGAACACATTGCCGGCGATCTCATCGCTGGGATACGGCTGATTGGCTACCTTGCAACCGGCCGGCAAAAGCAGTACTGCCAGACTTGCAGCAACAAGGAGAAGTTTGGACAAAACAGCGGACATGGAGCAACCCCCCCGGCAGAACACACCGCAGCGCAAGCGATGGCGCAGATGATGCCACGACGCGCCATTCTCCGCCTGAGGATGCGGTGTGCTGTGTGTGATCATGCAAATTTGAGCAGCAACGATCGCCAACACCAGAGCACTCGAAAGCGGTCATGGAATTGTGGAATCAACTCGTTGAATGATGCCAGGCTGCCGCTGCGCATCGAAGACACCTCCGCGCCGGACCCCGTGGCTGACCGTGCGCTCCGGCTATAATGGGCGATCATCCATCGTGACGGCGATTGGGACAATAGACCCACAAGGTCACCACCATGAACGACCAGTTCATCGCCCATCTGCGGCAACAGATTCAGGAATTGAAGGACGGCGGCCTTTACAAGGACGAGCGCGTCATCGATTCCCAGCAGTCGGCCGACATCCATGTGGCCGGGGCCGATGCGGTCATCAACTTCTGCGCCAACAATTACCTCGGCCTCGCCAACCATCCGCGGCTGATCCGCGCGGCGCAGGACGGCCTCGACCGATACGGTTACGGCATGGCCTCGGTGCGCTTCATCTGCGGCACGCAGACGGTGCACAAGGCCCTCGAGCAGCGCCTGGCGCGCTTTCTCGGCATGGAAGACGCCATCCTCTACGGCTCGTGCTTCGATGCCAACGGTGGATTGTTCGAAACGCTGTTCGGCGAAGAAGATGCGGTGATCTCGGACGCCCTCAACCACGCCTCGATCATCGACG
>PLYG01000039.1:5295-8001 GCA_003153335.1 Betaproteobacteria bacterium
GCGGAAAAGTACGGCGCGATGGTGATGGTCGACGATTCGCATGCCGTGGGCTTCATCGGCGCGAAGGGGCGCGGCACGCCGGAGCACTGCGGTGTCATGGGACGCGTCGATATCCTCACCGGCACGCTCGGCAAGGCTCTCGGCGGTGCCTCCGGCGGCTACACCGCGGGCAGGCGCGAGGTCATCGACTGGCTGCGCAATCGCTCGCGCCCCTACCTTTTTTCCAACACGCTGATGCCTGCCATCGCCGCCGCATCGCTCACTGTGCTCGACCTGCTCGAAGACGGCGACGAACTGCGCGCAAGGTTGCGCCGGAATGCGCAGTCGTTCCGCGAACAGATGAGCAAGCTCGGGTTCACGCTCGCGGGCGCCGACCATCCCATCATCCCGGTGATGCTCGGTGACGCCATGCTGGCAAAGGAAATGTCGGCGCGACTGCTGCAAGAAGGTATCTACGTGGTGGGCTTTTCGTTTCCGGTGGTGCCGCGCGGTGAGGCGCGCATCCGTACCCAGATGTCGGCGGCGCACCAGCCGCATCACATCGACCGTGCCGTGGCCGCATTCGCCAAAGTGGGGCGCGAGCTGGGCGTGATCAGGTAATGGATAGCGGTCAATGAAAACCCTCGCCAAGACCAAACGCGAACCCGGCATCTGGATGGTCGATGGGCCGGTGCCCGAGGTCGGGCACAACGACGTGCTCATCAAGATCGGCAAGACCGCGATCTGCGGCACCGACATGCACATCTACAAGTGGGACGCGTGGTCGCAGAAGACCATTCCCGTGCCCATGACCGTGGGTCATGAATACGTCGGCGTCGTCGCGGCAATCGGGCAGGAGGTGCGCGGGCTCACCATCGGCCAGCGCGTTTCGGGCGAAGGCCATCTGGTGTGCGGCCACTGCCGCAACTGCCGCGCCGGGCGCCGCCACCTGTGCCGCAACACCCAGGGCGTGGGCGTGAACCGCCCCGGCGCCTTCGCCGAGTATCTGGTGATTCCGGCGGAGAACGCCTTCCCCATTCCCGACGACATCCCCGACGACATCGCCGCCATCCTCGATCCCTTCGGCAACGCCACGCACACCGCGCTCTCGTTCGACATGGTGGGGGAGGATGTGCTCATCACCGGCGCGGGACCGANNATCGGCATCATGGCGGCGGCGATCAGCCGCCACGTCGGCGCGCGCCATGTCGTCATTACCGACATGAACCCCTATCGGTTGGCGCTGGCGCAAACAATGGGCGCCACGCGCACCGTCAACATCCAGAAGGAATCGCTGCCGGACGTCATGCGCGAAATCGGCATGGTGGAAGGGTTCGACGTCGGACTTGAGATGTCGGGCGTGCCGGGCGCCTTCCGGCAGATGCTCGAAGCGATGAACCACGGCGGCAAGATCGCCCTGCTCGGCATTCCGCCCAGCGATTGCGCCATCGACTGGAACCAGGTGATCTTCANNTCGAGACCTGGTACAAGATGATCGCCATGGTGCAGGGCGGGCTCGACCTCACGCCCATCATCACTCACCGCTTTCCGGTCGGCGACTTCCTGGAGGGCTTCGAAACCATGGCCTCGGGCCATTCAGGCAAGGTGGTGTTGAGCTGGGATTGAGCGGCGTGCTGCCCAAGCCATTGCAATGCATTGCCTTAAGCAAGGCGGCCATTGGCCCGCAGACGAATAAGTGTACTTTCATTGAAACACTTTCGTCCCGGCGAGTCATGTTTTCGGATTTTTCACCCAGGCGGAAATCAGGTCGACGGCTTCTTTCTCCATGCCGATGAATCCGTGCCAGTGCAGCGCTGTGCACGGGTCGCCGCTGGGACCGGCCCCGCCGCTGACCATGATCAGCTTTTTCACGGGAGCGTTTTTCAATCCCGCGATGATCGACGCCACCTCGTGCGGCCTGCAAACGTCGCAGGCATCTTTCGCGTGGTGCAGCACCAGAACGGGGATGCGAATCGCATCGAGCCGTTGCGAAGGCACGGCCCCCCGTTTTTTCCAGTTGGTGACGCTCGAGGTCAGAACCATGCCGGCCAGCTCGGCGTTGTCCGAGGCAATCGCCGCGGCCGTTGCGGAGATTGTGCCGCGGCTGGTGCCGATCAGCCATACAGGCAAGGCGGAATCCTGTTTAAGGAAGGCCGCGACTTTGCGCAAGTCCTCGACGTGCTCCGGGCTGACGCGGAAAGCGAAATCCAGGTCGGGCCTGTCCGTCGGCTGGCCAACGACCGCGACATTGAACCCGTTGGCGGAAAAATAATCGCGGCTTCTGACCAGAAAATTTCCGGAGGCAGGAGCACCGTCTTTCATGCCGATGCCGCCCTCGCCACCTGGCAGTAGGACAACTGTGGCAATCGCCCCCTCGCGTTTCATGTAGTAGAAGGAAACGGAAACCCCTGGCCGGGTATCGACCTTGACCAGCTGGTCTTCGGCCAGGGATGCCGAGGCGAAAAGAAGGAGGAAGACGGATAGCAGATATTGCATTGAGGTCTCCAATTCGTGATCGCGCGTGCCTCGCCGGAAATCCTCGACGTGTTCGGCATTGAGGCTCCAGGCGCGTTGCGTCGCCGCGGATTCGAATTCGATCATGGTTACGCGTTCGCCATCCTCGGCAACGAAACCCTTGTGCGAACTATAGCCCGGCATGGATTTGGCAAGCTCGCTCATGCGGGTCGCCCACTGCATGTACTCCCGCTGATATGTATTGACCTGTCA
>PLYG01000181.1 GCA_003153335.1 Betaproteobacteria bacterium
CCACCATGTCATCGATCAGCCGGTGTTCGTAGGTCAGGCCCGCGGCCTTGAATTGCTCCGCGAATTCGGCCTGGAAAATCTCTTCGAACAGGTTCTTGAAACGTCCGTCGTAAATTTTCAGAATCGTGTTCTTGGTCGACAGGTAGACCGGGTAGTTACGCATCAGGCCGTAGTTGAAGCAGGCGCGGGCAAAACCAATGATGGATTCATCGAGGTTGTAAATCGCGAGCGTCACGCCGGGACCAGGCGCCTTGAATACTTCCTTTTCGATGATCGGACCGCCGTCATTGGGCGTGAAGCTTAGCTTCACCGTGCCCGGACCGGGGAACATGATTTCGCTGGCCTTGTACTGATCGCCATACCCGTGGCGGGCAACGACGACGGGCTTGCTCCAGTGCGGGATCAACCGCGGCACGTTCTTGCAGATGATCGGCTCGCGAAAAATGGTGCCGTTGAGGATGTTGCGTATCGTGCCGTTGGGTGAGGGGTACATGCGCTTGAGACCGAACTCCGCGACGCGTGCTTCGTCCGGCGTAATGGTTGCGCACTTGACCGCGACGCCATATTCCATGGTCGCCACCGCCGAATCGAGGGTCACTTTGTCGTCGGTCGCGTCGCGGCTCTCCATCCCGAGGTCAAAGTATTTGAGGTCGATGTCAAGGTAGGGCAGGATCAGCTTTTCGCGGATCTTGTGCCAGATGATGCGCGTCATCTCGTCGCCATCCATTTCAACAACGGGATTCTTGACCTTGATTTTCGTCATTTCGAAGCTCCTGGGGATGTCGCGGCCGAGGCCGTGAGTGTGAAATTTGATAAACCGTTTATTATAGCGCTCCGTCGTCGGCCTCCTCAATTGATGCATGTCAACCTTCATTCTGTTCAACAAACCCTATGGCGTGATCTGCCAGTTCAGCCGCGAAGGCGACAAGCCGACGCTGAAGGATTTCATCAAGGTTCCCGAGGTCTATCCCGCGGGACGGCTGGATACCGACAGCGAAGGCTTGCTGGTTCTCACCGACGATGGACGCTGGCAGGCGCGGATCTCCGACCCGAAGGGCAAAATGCCCAAGACGTACTGGGCGCAGGTCGAAGGCCAGCCGGCTGAGGACAAGCTTGCGCTGCTGCGGGCTGGGTTGGACCTGGGCGACTTTGTGACCTCGCCCGCCGTGGCAGAGCGCATGGCCGAACCGGCTGGCCTGTGGGAACGCAATCCGCCGATACGCTACCGCGCGAATATTCCCACTTCATGGCTGGCCGTCACCCTCACCGAGGGCAAGAACCGGCAGGTCCGCCGGATGACGGCCAGGATCGGCCATCCCACGCTGCGTCTGATCCGCACGCGTATCGGCCCCTGGGGTCTGGACGACCTGGCGCCGGGCGCCTGGAGGGAAACGAGCATTGCTCCTGTGCAATGATCGTCACGCCGGTTACACTTCGGGTACGCGCGCAACCAAAACCCGCACCGGATCTCCTTTCGCGATGAATTTCCACGTATTTTCCACGACCCGCTCGCTCGCTCGCGGGCGGTCCCGCGCATGATCATGCGCCTGCTGTCCCGGCTTGGCCTGGGCGGAAAATCCAAACCCACCGTCGCGCCCGCGGCACGCTTTGGCGTAAGCAATGAGGGCGTGAGCGGCGGCGCAATGCAGGTGATCGAGCGGCTGCAAAGCAAGGGCTATCACGCCTTTATCGTCGGCGGCGCCGTGCGCGACCTGCTGCTCGGCTTCAAGCCCAAGGACTTCGACATCGCTACCAACGCGACGCCGGAGCAGATCAAGCCGCTGTTTCGCCGCGCCTTTATCATCGGCCGTCGATTCCGGCTGGTGCACGTGCTGGCGGGCGCGGAGACCATCGAGGTATCGACCTTCAGGGCTGCGCAGGATGTCAACGATACGCACGCCGACGAGCACGGGCGCATTCTTTCCGACAATGTATTCGGCAGTCAGGCCGACGATGCGGCGCGCCGCGACTTTACCGTCAATGCGTTGTACTACGATCCGGTCGCCGAAGAGATCTGGGACTATCTGGGCAGCCTGAAGGATATCAAGGCCCGGCAACTGCGCCTGATCGGCGATCCGGAAACCCGCTATCGCGAAGACCCGGTGCGCATGCTGCGCGCGGTGCGACTGTCGGCGAAGCTCGGGCTTGCAATCTCCACCAGGTCGCGCACCCCGATCAAGCGCCTGGCCCCGTTGCTGTCGCACGTTCCGCCCTCGCGCCTGTTCGACGAAATGCTGAAGCTGCTGCTCTCCGGTCATGCCGCGGCAACGCTCTCCACCTTGCGCCGGGAAGGCTTGCATCACGGGCTGCTGCCTTTGCTCGACATGATCCTCGAGCAACCGCAGGGACAGAAATTCATCGAATTGGCGCTTGCCGACACGGACGAGCGGGTGCGCGAGGGCAGGCCGGTGTCGCCGAGCTTCTTGTTCGCCACCCTGCTCTGGCACGATGTCAATCAGGCATGGGAAGCAGGGAAAAAGGCGGGCGAGCGGCCTATCCCCGCTTTGCATACCGCGATGGACGAGGTGCTCGAGCGCCAGGCCGAGCAGCTCTCCATCCCCAAGCGCTTCGTCGGGGTGATGAAGGAGATCTGGGCGCTGCAGCCGCGATTCGAACAGCGCTCGGGCCAGCGGCCATTCCGGCTGCTCGAAACCGAGCGTTTCCGCGCCGCGTACGACTTTCTGGCGCTACGCTGCAAGAGCGGTGAGATGCCAGCGGAACTCGCGCAATGGTGGCTGGCATTCCAGAACGCCGAGGGCGACATGCGCACGGACTTGCTCAAGCAGGACGAACGGACGCCGGGCGAGCCTAAGCGCCGGCGCCGGCCCAGGAAGCGCCGGACGAACGAACCGGGGAGTGCGCCCGAACCCGAGTCCGGCGCCTCCGAAGCGGAATGACGCACCGCGCCTATATCGGGATGGGTAGCAATCTGGGCGACCGCCAAGGCCGTTTACGCGAGGCGGTCAGCGCTATGAAAAGACTGCCCGGCACGAGCGTGGTCGCCGAGTCATCGATTTATGTCTCCGCGCCGGTAGGCGCCAGCGAGCCGCAGCCCGATTACTTCAATGCCGTAGTCGGAATCGATACGCTGCTTCCCCCCCGCGCGCTGCTCGAAGCGCTCCAGCACATCGAGCAC
>PLYG01000414.1 GCA_003153335.1 Betaproteobacteria bacterium
GTCACCTGCAGCCACTTCAGCACGCAGATCGCCGTGACAAGGGCGAAGCGCGCGGCAGAAGCGGGAGCGCAGATGCTGATGCTGATGCCGCCCTACCACGGCGCGAGCTTGCGGGCGGACGAGGCGCGGATGATGGAACACTTTGCGCGCGTCGCGGATGCCGTGTCGATTCCGATCATGGTTCAGGACGCTCCCTTGAGCGGCGTGGCCTTGTCGGTCGCGTTTCTCGTCCGACTCGCGCGGGCTGTCCCGACGGTGCGCTATTTCAAGGTCGAGGTGGCCGGCGCGGCGGCCAAGCTGCGCAGTCTGATCGAGGCCGGCGGAGACGCGATCGCGGGACCGTTCGACGGCGAGGAATCGATCACGCTCATGGCCGACCTCGACGCGGGCGCAACCGGAACGATGCCGAGCGCCCTGCTGCCTGATCTGATCAAGCCGGTGCTGGCGCATTACAAGGCGGGACGGCACAGGGATGCCGCAACGGCGTATGCACGCATTCTTCCGCTCATCAACTTTGAGAACCGGCAATGCGGTTTGCGGGCGACCAAGGCGGTCATGGCCGCCGGCGGCGTCATCAACAGCGATTCCGTGCGCCACCCGCTGGAGCCGCTTCATCCGGCGACCCTGGCGGGGCTGCTCGAGCTGGCGGCGGAGGCCAACCCGCTCGCACTTCGTTGGGGCAAATGAGCGGGCCTTACGGCCGCATGACAACAACGTAGAATTACGTCCGCTCGCATCGCCTCTCAGGAGTTCGTCATGGGTTTTCGCCTCGCCGTGCTGCTCGTCTCGTCGATCGGATTCAACGTCGCGTTGGCCGATTCGCTGGACGACACCTGGAATCTGGCTGAGATCTATCCTTCGCTCGAAGCGTGGAATGCGGACGTGGCGAAGCTCGAAGCGCAAATGAACGAGCTCGCTGCCTGCAAGGGCCACCTCGGCGACAACGTCGCGCGTTTCAAGAAATGTCTGGACCTTCAGGCGGACATCGGAAAACGCTTCACCCGCATGATCGCCTATTCGTCGGAGCAGCTGTCCGGCGACACCGGTGCGCCCGCCAATCTGGAGCTTTCGCAAAAGGCCGACGTGCTCGAGGCGAAGCTGGGCGAGGCAAACTCGTTCGCGAACCCGGCAATTCTGCGCCTCGGCAAGCAAAAGATAGCGGCCTTTCTCGCGCAGGACGCGTCGCTCAAGATCTACCGCCATCCGCTGGACGAGATCCTGCGGCTCGCGCCGCATACGCTGGATAGCGAGGGCGAGTCGCTGGTGGCGCAGTTTGGCCTCATGAGCGGCGCCGGGCGATCGTCGTATTCGATCCTGACCAACGCCGACATTCCATGGCCGACGGTCAAGTTGTCGACCGGCGAGGAAGTGCGTCTCGACGCCTCCGCTTACACGAAATATCGGGAGTTGCCGAACCGCGACGATCGCAAGCTCGTGATGGACGCGTTTTTCGGCGCCTTCAAGACCTACGAGCGCACGCTGGGCGTGACGCTTTATTCGCAGCTGAAGGAAGGCTCTGTTTTCGCCAGGGTGCGAAAGTATCCGGATTCGATCACCCGTGCGCTCGACGCCCGCCAGGTCCCGGTCGCCGTGATCGACATGCTCATTGCGCAGACCAACGCCAACCTTCCGACGCTGCACCGCTACTTTCGCCTGCGCGCCAGGATACTCGGCGTGCCGCAGATGCAGTACTACGACATTTATCCGCCGCTGGTGCACAGCGACATCAAGTTTCCGCTCGCGACGGGCAAGCAGCTCGTGCTCGAGGCCGTCGCCCCGCTGGGCCCGGATTACGTCGCGACCATGGACAAAGGGTTCAAGAATCGCTGGATGGACGCCTATCCGCGCAAGAACAAGCAATCCGGCGCGCACATGGACGGCATCGCCTACGACGTGCATCCCTATGTGCTGATGAATTACAACGACGACTACGAATCGGTGTCGACGATCGCCCACGAATGGGGTCATGCGATGCATTCGTATCTCGCCAACCGCGCGCAGCCTTTCGTGACCGCCCGCTATCCGATATTCATCGCCGAGATCGCCTCGACCTTCAACGAGCAGATGCTGCTCGACCGGGTGCTCAAGTCCGCAAAAAGCGATGACGAGCGCCTGCTCTATCTCGGCTCCGCGCTGGAAGGATTACGGGGGACTTTCTTCCGGCAGGCGATGTTTGCCGAATTCCAACGCAGCGTCCACGCGAGCGTCGACAAAGGCGAGCCGATGTCGGGAGCAGGGTTCACCAAGGTCTACTGCGACATCCTGAAACGCTACCACGGCACGGCGCAGGGCGTTGTCGGCATCGACGACGCGTATTGCGTGGAATGGGAATACATCCCGCACTTCTACAACCCGTTCTACGTCTACCAGTACGCCACGTCGATCGCGGCAAGCTCGCTGTTTGCGCAAAGGGTCGGCAGCGGCGAGCCGGGCGCGCTCAAGCGCTATCTCGATTTGCTGCGCGCCGGCGGCTCGGACGACCCGTACGACCTGGTCAAGACCGCGGGCGTCGATCTCGCGTCGCCGGCGCCGTACCAGGCGCTGGTCGCGCGGATGAACGCGATCATGGACGAGATCGAGGCGATCCTGTCTCGCCGTCCGCGCTGAAATCCGGGCCGTGTGACAAGCGGGGCGAGCCGCACCTTTGTCGTCACCGATCAGGACGGCCGCATCTGCGGCTACTACGCCATGTCAGCCGGCGCCGTTTCGCACCAGTTGGCAACAAGCAGCGTGCGACGCAACATGCCTGATCCTGTTCCTGTCATGGTGCTCGCCCGGCTCGCGGTCGACCGCAGGACACAAGGACTGCATCTGGGAGCGTCCTTGCTACAGGACGCCGTCAATCGTTCAGTGGCCGTATCTCGGAACGCGGGGGTGAGAGCCCTGCTCGTGCATGCGCTCCACGAGCGGGCCAAACAGTTCTACGAGCACTACGGGTTTCAGCCCTCACCGGCGCATCCGATGACGCTCATGCTGCGCTTGAGCAGCGTGAAGGCCTGACAGAACGCACGGGCGGTGTCGCGGGAGCGGGTCGGCCCCGGCAATGCCGGTCCGGCTTGCGCCGAGGGTGCGCGTGAGAGGATCAAGAACGATCCGCTGGCTGTGCTTCATCCCGCCAGATCATCACGCGCCGGCGATTGACGATGATCTGGCAGTCGTCCCACCACGACAGATCGTCGGCGGCGAACTCGTCGCAACGATGAAAGACGCGCACGCCGCCGTCGAACTGGCTGCCGCGCTTGTTCGCGTGGTAGGCGCGCATCGCGCGCAAACGGCGCTCGAAGTTCGGGTTTTTCATGGCAACTACCTCCAGCGTTGTCTCCCGAGTGGGCGCTATATAAGCACTCGGCTAGATAGTCACGATAGGACTGCACGATGAGCGAAAGCCAACCCCCTGACGATTTTCCGCATCAAGTCCATTATGGCCCCCGCACGCCTACGGTTCGACCTGCCAATGGCATGGAGGGGTGTCTCTGCGTTACCCTCGGCCAAGGCTACTTCTTGCGCGTCAAGGACGCGCTCAACTACAACGACGACTACGAATCCGTGTCGACCCTGGCCCATGAATGGGCCACGCGATACACTCGTTCGTGCGCGCGCATTTGACCGGGACGCAGCGGCCGAGGATACTTGGAATCGTGCGGTTGAAATTTCTTTACTAGAAGCCCGCGTCGTCGCGGCTTAATGGAAAAACCCATGTTATCAGCGCCGCACCCTTCCGTACCCGCCGCCAGGGCGGCTCTCGCGCAGGCTGGATTGCCGTCCGGCGAGATCGACGCCTGGGCGCGCGCCTTGCCGGCGGACGCCTCGCAGCTTTCCTCCGAGGTGGGAGCCTGCGGCGCATTCTGGGTGCGCTCGCGCGAGTTGCTTGCGCGGCTCCCGGCGAAGGCCGCGCGCAACGCGGCCGAGGCTGCGGCGGCGGGGACGATACTCTCGCTCGCGCGGGCCTCCCGCGGGCGCTTTTTGCGCGCTCACGCGCTTGCGGTCTATGACGCGCTGACCGCTCGACGCTCCTCCTTCCTGCGAGTCGACGAGTTGTGCCGGCGCGCCGGCGCCGCGTATCCGGGCCTGGTGCCCTCGCCGCAGGATCTCGAAACCGAGGCTCGCGCCGCGCTGCGCGACAAAGAGGGACTGGAGATCGACCAGGGCCTGTTCCTCGCCAGCGTGCTCGCCGATCCCACGGCGGGAATGCATCTCTGCCACGCGATGCTGCTGCCGCGCGAGGGCGCGCGCGAACGGCTCGCCGAGCTCGAGCGCGCAGGCGAGATCGACCTTGGCGCCGCTCGCCTGGAGCGCCGCGGAAAAGCCTCGGTGGTGACGCTCAAGAACCCGCGCTTTCTCAACGCGGAGGACGATTCGACGCTCGAGGCGACGGAGCTCGCGGTAGACCTCGCGCTGCTCGATACGAAGACCGAGGTGTGCGTGCTGCGCGGCGGGATGGTCGAGCCTCCGAAGCGCGCGGGGCGGCGGGTGTTCGGCGCCGGCATCAATCTCACCCGCCTGTACCAGGGAAGGATCCCGTTCCTGTGGTACCTCGTGCGCGACCTCGGATTCGTCAACAAGCTCTACCGCGGCCTGGCGCTGCCGGATGATTCACCCGAGGAGAATTCGATCGAGAAGCCGTGGGTCGCGGCGGTGGAAGCCTTCGCCATCGGCGGTCATTGCCAGATCCTGCTCGCGGTCGACTGCGTGCTCGCGGCGGCCGACGCCTACCTGACGCTGCCCGCGCGCAAGGAGGGCATCGTGCCCGGCGCAGCCAACCTGCGCCTGCCGCGCTTTGTCGGCGAGCGCATCGCGCGCCAGGCGGTCATGGCCGAGCGCCGCATCGACTGCGCGAGCCCCGAGGGAAGCCTGATCTGCGATGCGGTCGTCCGGCCCGATGAAATGGACGCGGCGATCGAGCGAACGATCGAAAGGTTGACCGGCTCCGGGGTCGTCAGCGCCGCGGGCAACCGGCGCGCATTCCGCGCGGGCGAGGAGCCGCTCGATGCGTTCCGGCGCTACATGTCGGTGTACGCGCGCGAGCAGGCGCATTGCCATTTCAGTCCGGCGCTCGTCGCCAACCTCGAGCGCAACTGGAACGCGACGAACCGCGTCGCGTGACGGCGAAAGCGCGCTGCTACACGACTAACCCTTGCGGTTGACTGAGGTGCTGCGCCCGAGGATACTTCGGCTCGTGCGGTTAAATTCGCCAGCGCGGCCGCTTGCCGCAGCCACAGGTCAAACGAAACTTCTTGGCCAAACACAAAGAAGTGACGGCAAGAAAATTAACCTTGAGACACAACACAACCAAAGGAGAATGAGCATGGACCAGCAGCGCAGAGGATTTCTGAAAGGAGCGGGTGTCGCCAGTGCGGTTGCGATCAATGGCTCAAGCCTGGGGACAAACTGACGACCACCTTCGGGAATCTCGGCACGCTGCGCTTCACGCTGACCTGATGCAGGATGATTGTGCAGGGTAATTGGAAGGAGGTCGGCATGGACAAGCACACTCCCGGACGCCGGGACTTTCTGAAGCAGATCACCGCACTGGGCGCGGCGGGTGTGCCTATGGTCGTGGCTTTGCGGCCCGGCATCGCTCAGGCAGGCGCCGCGCCGGAAAAATCCGGCATGAAGGTGGCTTACAATCCCGCGGCCAAATTCGAGCTCAAGGTCAGCGAGGTGGAGTTCCGGCGCACGCCGGGCGGGCGGCAGCTGATGGCCCGCATTTATCAACCGCAGGGCGCGGGGCCGTTCCAGACGCTGCTCGATCTGCACGGCGGTGCCTGGCGCCGCAAGGACCGTCTGGCCGAGGAGCCGATGGACCGCGCCATTGCGGCGAGCGGCGTACTGGTGGTGGCCATCGATCTGCGGCTATCGACGGAAGCGCCGTACCCGGCTTCGGTGCAGGACGCGAACTACGGCGTGCGCTGGCTCAAATCCAAAGCCGCCGAATGGAACGGCGATCCGTCGAAAATCGGCGTGTACGGCAGCTCCAGCGGCGGCCACGTCGCCGAACTGCTGGGCCTGCGCCCGCGCGATGCGCGCTACAACGCGATTCCCCTGCCGGCAGCCCCGAACCTCGATGCGACAGTGGCCTACGTGGCGACGCGTTCGCCGATCAGCGACCCATACGCGCGCTTCCAGCAAGCGCAGACGATGAAGCGGCAGGAGATGATCGAGAACAACACGATCTACTTCAATCCGTGGGAGACGATCTACGAGGGCAACCCGCAGCAGATACTGGAGCGCCGCGAGACGGTCACGCTGGTGCCGCTGCTGATCATGCAGGGCGCGCTCGACGACAACGTGCTGCCGGCGGTGCAGGAGAAATTCGCCGCGACGTACAAGGCGTCCGGTGGTGTGTGCGAGCTGACCGTATTCGAGGGCAGCGAACACGAGTGGGTCGCCAAGCCGGGGCCGCAGACCGACCGCGCCCGCGAGATGGTCAAGGCTTTCATCGCGCGCCAGTTGAAGGCGTAGCGCCGCGCGGCACCACACGGCCCGGCCGTGATGCCTCGCGGCTCGTTACGGCCGCCCGTGCGATCATGCAGGCAGTTTGAATTCAATGCGGAGAACGGAACATGCGCGCAGCGTGGTATGAGAAGAACGGCCCCGCGGCTGAGGTAATGCAAGTGGGGGAACTGCCCGACCCGGTGCCCGGACCGGGCGAAGTGCTCGTGCGGCTGCGCGCCTCGGCCGTGAATCCCTCGGACGTGAAGTCACGCGCGGGCGGCCGCAAGGTACTCTGGGATCGCGTCATTCCGAACAGCGATGGTGCGGGTGTCATCGAGCGTGTCGGCGCCGGCGTCGATGCCGCGCGCGTCGGCGAGCGGGTGTGGATCTTCAACGCACAGTGGGAGCGGGCCTGCGGCACCAGCGCCCAGTATGTCGCGCTTCCCGCGGCGCTCGCGGTGCCGCTCGCCGGGCATCTTGCCTTCGAGCACGGCGCGTGCCTCGGCATCCCGGCGATGACCGCGCACCGTTGCCTGTTTGCCGACGGCCCGGTCGCGGGCAAGACGGTGCTCGTAACCGGCGGCGCCGGCGTGGTCGCGCACTATGCCATCCAGCTCGCCAAGTGGGGCGGCGCCAAGGTGGTCACGACCGTGAGTTCGCAGGCCAAGGCGGATCACGCAAGGGCGGCAGGCGCGGACGTGATCGTGAACTACCGCACCGAGAACGTCGTCGCGCGCATCCGGGAGGCGACGGGTGGCGTGGATCACGTGGTCGACGTGGATTTCGGAAAAAACCTGCCGGTGACGGCGCAGATCCTGCGCCCGGGCGCCATCGTCGCCTCCTACGCGTCCATGGGCGACCCGAAGCCCGCGCTTCCCTACTACGACCTGTTCCGGTTCAACCCGGTGCTGCGGCCGGTGCTCGTCTACACCATGAGCGATGCAGCCAAGGCGCAGGCGCATGCGGACATCGCGCGCTGGCTCGCGGAAACGAAGCCCATCTTCGCGATCGCCGGGCGCTTCTCGCTAGCGGATGTCGTGAAAGCGCATCAAGCGGTCGAACTCGGCGAAAAAATTGGGCACGTCATCCTGAGCATCGATTGAGCGCTGCGCGATCGGCAAGGCCACGCAGGAGCGAATCGCGCAGTGCGAAGAACAACCCGGCACCGCCGGCGCGGCCGCCGCTGTCCGCGAGCCGGCGCTAGGCGACTAACGCCGTGCGTGTCGCGCCCGCCGGGTGTATGCGCCGTGCCCGACGCAGCAGCGAGAACGCGATCGCGAAGTTCAGCAGATTCCACGCGACGCCGTTGATGAACGCGGCGTTGTACGAACCGGTCAGATCGAAGACTTTGCCCGACATCCAGCCTCCCAATGCCATGCCGAACATGGTGCACATGATGATCGCACCTACCCGGGTGCCTGCCTCGCCCGGCGGAAAGTGTTCCCGGACGATGATCGCGTACGAAGGAACGATGCCGCCCTGGAACAGGCCGAACAGGGCGGAGATGACGTAGAGCGACACCAGCCCGTCGAAGGGCAGGAACAACAGCAGTGCCAATCCCTGCAGCGCCGATCCGAGCAGCAGCGTACGCAATCCGCCAATGCGATCGCAGATCGCGCCCGAGATCAGCCGGCTGGCAATACCGAACGCGAGCATGACGGACAGCATTTCGGCGCCCCGCGCCGTGCCGTACCCCAGGTCTCCGCAGTAAGCGACGATGTGCACCTGTGGCATAGCCATCGCCACACAGCACGCCACGCCGGCGATGCACAGCAGCACTTGCGCCTGGAGCGGGGAGAGCCCGAACGGCTTGCCCGGCGGCGCCGTCGCGCCGGATTTCGTCACCACAAACGAAGCCAGCGGCGGCCGCCGGCGCATCAGCACCGCCAGCGCGGTCATGGAGACGAAACAGAAAAGCCCCAAACCGAAGTATGTCTGCCGCCAGCCAGCGGTGGCGACAAAGTGCTGCACGATAGGCGGCCAGACCGCTCCGCTCAGGTAGATGCCGCTGGCGCAGACGGCTACCGCGATGCCGCGGCGGCGGACGAACCAGAGCGAAGTGTCGGCGATCAGCGGCGCGAACGTGGGGGAGGCGCCGCCGAGGCCGATCAGCAAACCGTGCGCGAGGCCAAAGGTCCAGATATTGGTGGCCATCCCCGCCACGATGAACCCGAGACTCAGGCTGAACGCACCGATCAACAGCGGGATCATTACGCCGAAGCGATCGGCCAGGCGGCCCATCAGCATGCCGCCGACGCCGAAGCCGATCATCAGCAGCGTGTACGGCATCGAGGCGTCGGCGCGCGCCACGCCGAACTCCGCCTGCACCGCGGGCAGCGCCACGACCACCGCGTACATGCCGCTGGCCCCGATCATCATCAGCCCAAGGGTAACGACCAGGCGCATTCCGGCGTAGGACGAGTCGGTTTGTTCGTGCCTTGCAGTGTTTCTGGCCGCAGTAACTATCACAGCCTCCTTGGCTGGTTCGCACCGAATGCCTTCATCGCATACCGGCTAGAAAAATGCCGAAACGGCCGGAATTCAAGCGGCACACTCGAGTGCCCCGAAATGAGATCGTTCTGCTTCCAGGCGGAACTGGGCGACCGAAAGCATATCATTATGCGATAAGTACACGAGCCCATTCACCGATAATTGACGAACTGTTCTTGCGTCGGGAAAGAGAATGGATACCTATGAAGGAGGAGCCATGGATTCGTACGACGCGGCCTATCAAGATCATTGGCTAGATACGCCCTGATCCTTGAGGTCGTCGCGACCAGCAAGAGCGGCCGGGCGTGCTACTGGTCGGTGCTCTCCGGGCGGAGCGTCAAACGCCGAGGTACGCCTTACGGACCGCGGGATCGCGGGCGATGTCGCGGCTACGCCCGGAAAGAGCGACGCGGCCCGACTGGATTACGTAGGCGCGATCGGCAAGCTCCAGGCTTTCCGCAACCCGCTGCTCGACGATGAGTACCGCGGTCCCTTCAGCGCGGATGCGGCTGATTGCCAGGAACAGCTCGTCTACGAGGCGCGGCATAATGCCCTGCGACGGTTCGTCCAGCATCAGAAGGCGCGGCCGGCCCATTAGCGCGCGACCAATGGCGAGCATCTGCTGCTCGCCGCCGCTCAAGGTCTCGGCACGCTGGTCGAGTCTCTCAGCGAGCTGCGGGAACAGGCTGAACACGAATTCGAGCGGCGCGTCCCGGTCGCTCGCGCCGCGCCGGGTGAACGTGCCGAGCCGAAGATTGTCGCGGACCTTGAGGCGCGGGAACAAGCGGCGCCCCTCGGGCACCAGCGAGACGCCCAACCGCGCCACCTGATGTGCTGGCAGAGTATGGAGCGCGGTCCCGTCGAACATCACCTCGCCTCGGTCGGGGGCGTGCATGCCGGAGGCGACCTTGAGTAACGTACTCTTGCCTGCTCCGTTGGCCCCTACAACGGCGACAATCTCGCCAGCCTCGACCGTCAGATCGAGTCCGCGCAGCGCCAACAGGCCGCCGTAGGACGCGTGGATGTCTTTACACGCCAGAAGCACGGTACTTGTCACCTAGATAGGCGGCGATCACGTCCTTGTCGCGCACAATGTCGGCGGGCTTGCCATCCTTGAGCAGCTCGCCCAAGTTCAGCATGACGACCCGGTCGACCAAAGGCATGAGCACCTCCATCACATGCTCGACCATGAGCACCGAGATGCCCCGTGCACGAATTTCGCGCACCAGCTCGCTGCCCGACTGTGCTTCGGGCGGGGTAAGTCCGGCCATGACCTCGTCGAGAAGCAACAACTTGGGCCGTGTGGAAAGCGCGCGGGCGACCTCAAGCCGCCGCTTTTCGGGCGGTGTTAGTTCAACGGCTTGCGCCTCGGCGCGATGGGCGAGGCCCGACCATTCCAGGATCGCGCGCGCCGTCGCACGCACTTCCTTCTCGCGCCCGCTGCGCAAGAATGCGCCCACCATGACGTTCTCAATCACCGTCATGTCTTCGAAGTTGCGGACCACCTGGAAGGTGCGGGCGATGCCGAGCCGGCAACACTCATCCGGCCGCATTCCGGTGATGTCTTTTCCCTGAAAGCGGACGCGCCCCGAACTCGGTTTGATCGCGCCGGCGATGATGTTAAAAAGCGTTGTCTTGCCTGCGCCGTTGGGGCCAATCAGGCCAAGAATCTCACCTTCAGGCATCGTAAAGGAGACGTGTTGGTTAGCCATAACGCCGCCGAATTGGCAGCTCACGTCGTCGATCTCAAGAAGCATCACGTCTTACCTCGGGCTGCGCATTGCCGCGGTACCCGCAGCGCCGCGCCGCGCCGGTGATGAGGCCGGTAATACCCTGTGGTATCAGCGTGGCGACGATCATGATGAGGGCGCCATAGACAACCAGGTCGCCGCCTCGGCCGGTCCCGCCGAGGTATGCGCGGATCAGTTCGCTCGTTGGAATCAGCACCGCCGCGCCCACCGCCGGCCCCCACAGTGTGCCGATTCCACCCAGCACGGCGGGCAGGCAGATTAGGACCGAAATGGCGAAAGTGACCGTGCTGTCCGGATCGATGTAGAAAACGTACTGCGCGTAGAAGCTGCCGCAGATACTGGTGAAGAAGGCGCTCGCCGCCGCCGCCATCATTTTGTAGCGGAAGATGCTGACGCCGAGACTTTCGGCGGCCTCGCTAGAACCCCGCACCGCGCGCCAGTAAAAGCCCCACTTGGATTTTTCGATCCAATAACTGAATAGCCACAGCAGCGACGCCAGCGCAAGAATTCCGTAGTAATAGGGCAGCTTCGATTTTTGGAACTGGAAGTTGAGCCAGGAATCTCCCTTGGCCGGTATCAGGATACCGAGCGCTGCGCCCGCCCAGTCCCAGTTCAGAAGCAGCAGATACCCGGCCTCAGCGATGACGATGGTGGCGATCGCGAAGTAGTGGCCGCGCAGGCGGAAGAAGGGCCAGCCCAATAGTAGCGCCAGCAACGCCGACAACGCCCCACCGACGGGGGCGCCCACGAGCGGACTGACCCCGTAGCGGGTGAAGAGAATGCTGGAGGCGTAGGCGCCGAGGCCGAAATAGAGTGCCTGACCCAGTGACACTTGGCCGCAGTAGCCGCCGAGCAAATTCCACGCCTGCGACAGCGCTGCGTACAAGAGCGTCAGGATCAAAATGTTCTGGGCAAACGGCTCGGTGAAGCCGAGGGGCAAGACCAGAAGCACCGCTGCGACCAAGGCGCCCAGGCGCAGGGGATATGCAAAGATGACCATGGCGTCCTAGAAGTATCCGAACAGACCGCGTGGCCGAACCAGCACGACCAGCATGTAGATGGCGAATACACCCAGTTGCTTGAGGGCGGGTTCGACCACGAAGGCCGATCCTGCTTCGACCAGTCCTATGATAATGCCGCCCACCAGCGCACCGGTGAGACTACCGAAGCCGCCCAGGGCGACCGTGATGAAGGCGATCAGGACGAAGGTGGAGCCGACGCCCGGGTGGATGTAATAGAACGTTGTCATCATGACCCCGGCGACGCCCACCGCCGCGGCGCCGATTCCCCAGCCGAGCGCGTACATTTTGCGGGGGTTGACGCCAACCAGCGCCACGGCACCCGCATCCTCGCGAGTCGCCTCAAGGGCGTGGCCGAAGTCAGTATGGTGGATGAGGATGAAGAGGGCAGCGAAGGCAATAAGGCACACCACGCCCGCGGCAAGTTGAGGCAACGGCACGAACACGCCGAACAGGCTGAAGGTGCGGCCGCTGAGAATCGTGTCGTTGATACTGCGGTAGTCGGGTGTGAAGATTATTTGCGCCGTTCCCAGCAAGAACACCCCGAGGCCGAAAGTGACGAAGATCTGCGCCATCCCCTTGTTGGCTTTGACGTTCATGACAGGTTCGATGAGAACCCAGTAAACCGCGACGCCGAACAGGAACATACACGCCACGACAAGAGGCAGCAGTAATATGGGATCCAGGCCGAGCAGAGTGTAAAAGCTGAAGGTGACATACATGGAGGCCATCAGGAACTCGCCATGTGCGAAGTTCACTACGTCCATGAGCCCGAAGATCAGGCTCAAGCCGGCCGCGATGAGGGCATAGACAAGGCCCATGAGCAGGCCGCTGACGATTAGCTGCGCGATGATCTGGGAAGACACTGCCGCTCCTTGATCTTAACCGCCGTGACGGCCAGTCGCGCCCCCCAGGGCGCGACCCTGGAAAGAGGCGCTCGACGATAGAGATTGGTCCTATTTGGACTGCATTGGCCAAATCACCGGCTGAGTTGCGAGATCTAAGGGCCAGACGGTGCGGAATTCACCGTTGTGAAACTGCATCATGATTGGCGTCGCTTTGGTGTTCTGGCCGTTGGCATCGAACTTGATACCGGCCCACGGCATGATGGTGGCAGCGCCCGGGATATCAGTGGTGGCGAGCGCCTGGCGAATCTTTTCGGGATCCGTCGAGCCTGCCCGGTTGATGGCATCGGCTAGCACGAGGAGTCCGGTTAGCTCGCGCGCCGTGTTGTCGGTAAGGCTCTTGCCGCTCCGCTTCTTGTAGAGGGCTTCGACGGCGGCAACGGACGGACGTTTCGTCGCGAGATCGAGGGCAAAGGTGCCGCGGCTGATGATGCCCTCAGCCTTGCTGCCGACGGCTTCCAGGAAAGAGGGCTCGATGTAGCCCGCGTCCTGAGCAATGATCGCCTTCGGTTGATAGCCCAATTCTGCCATGGTCTTGACCAAGAGGATGGCGTCGGTAACGTAGGACGTCGGCATAAGCACGTCGGCACCCGCGGCCTTGAGCTGTTGCACCTCGCTGGAGAGGGACGCGCTATTGGAACGGTACTTGATGTCGGCGGCCACCTTGATGCCTCGTTCGCCAGCCACCTTGAGCTGCACATTGGAGCTATCGGTGCCAAACAGGGTGTCCTCATGGAAAAGTGCGACATTATTTACCTGGATCTTTTTCGCCGCCTTCAAATCCTCGATGAAGTCGAACATGGCAATGGAGAACATCTCGTCATGTGGCCCGGTGCGAAAAAAGTACTTGAGGCCTTGCCGATGGAGACTGGGCGACGACGACTCCACGGCCACAAAAGGAACTTTGTAGCGTTCTGCGACCTGACTGACCACGGCGGCGACCGAGCTGTGATAGGTGCCGACCAAGGCTACGACCTTGTCCTGTGTGATGAGGCGCTCGGCCTCGGAGCGACCCTTCTGCGGATCTGCCTGATGATCCGCCCACACCAATCGAATCTTGGCCCCACCCAGATTGGGAAGGCCGGTGCCCTTGGCCAGCGGTAGGTCGATGTCATGGGAATTGTTGATCAAGTCAACCGCCGTTTCTATGGCGTGACGAGCGTCCACGCCGACCTGTGCCGCCTGGCCCGAGAGTGGATAAATGACGCCAATGACCACTTCCTTCTGTTGCGCCCATGCCGTAGTGCTGAGCGCGCCCGCCACTACGATCGCGGCGAGACCTCGTATTAGTCGTCCTGTCATGTGTTTCTCCTATCCATCAGAAACTTCACCACGCCGGCACAACATCATTAGACGGGTTGGACTCCGTCCGACCGACGCCGCGTGGGGCGCCGGCGCGATTCCCGAAGGTTCGCATGATGTTCCTAAAATTCCGTAATTCGGACTATATTATCATTTTACGGAATTATATTTAGGAATATTGAAAATCCGAAATTCAGACAAACGCTACCGCCCACCGCCCGGAATTTCGCCGGTGGCGAGCGATGACCAACACCCAAACGCAACGATTCGACGCCGACCGACGCAATGCCACGCGACTCAACACTGCAAACGCTGATCCTGACTGGGGAAAGGCATCACGAAATGACTCGACTTCGGGTCGCAGGCGCCGGGATTCCGGCATGTCCGCAACAGCGCCGTTTGGCCCCATCAGTGCCAGGGTGACAAGCAGGCGCATCACGGCGTACGGGGTCGGTTTCCTGACGCGCGGTGGCGCTCTCGGTCGCAGCAGTAATCGCAGTTCCTCCTGGCAAAACTTATGGGTCGAGGTACCAGTGTACTAAATGCGAAGACGGCGCCACCGGCGTCGAATCGTGTATTGTCACGGGATTTCCGCGCAACAGAACATCCGTTTGAACGATACCGCATTGAAATCCCTGCAGGTACTTTCCGCCGATGCGCACGCCGTCGCGCGTGCGATGGCGCTATTCTGGACCTGGCGGGGGCGCACGCCCGTCTATGAATTGTTGCGTCACTTTGGTACGAAGTCAGCCTCGCGCAAGGATTTCACGCAGGAAAACGTCCGGGTTGCGCAACGGGAACTGGCGTACGCCGGTCTCCTGGTCGAGCAAGACGGGCGGCCGGGCTTTTCGCAATTGAAAGACGAGCTGCGCGTTGCGCTGTATCGCGAACTGCTCGACGCCACCCCGATAGGGGCCTTGCGCGAGGCGCTGCATACCGGAGAGCCTTACGATGCGCAGCCGGCGTATGCCCGGCGGCCGCTCTGGGATATCGCCGCCGCGGTGGCGTTGGTGCGGCTCGAACTCCTGGGGGGAAGCAAGGCCACCAAGCTGGCCGAGATGAAGCTCTGGGTTTCGCGCGCGCATGACTGGGGGACCGTGCTGCACCAAGCGTGCTTCGAGGCCTTCGACGGGCCGCTGTTCGAGCGCATCACGCTGGAGTGGCGCTGGGATCTTGCCCACTACGCGGTCGCCGCGGTCTGTCACGGCTGGCGGCTGGACCTGATGCCCGTTTGTCAGTGGGCGCTCGGAAAGATCGAGTCGGAACCGGACGCCATTCCCACACATCTGCGCCTGCAACTGGCGGAGTTGCTGTTGCATCGCGGCGAAGGTACGCGCATCGCGTCGGTGCTCGCAGCCAATCACAGCGGCGCGGCCGATGCGTTGCGTGCGGCTGCGCAGGTGCAACTGGGCCGCTGGCCTGAGGCGCAGGCGGCATTCGAGGCGGCGCTGAAGAAGCGGCAGGTCGAAACCGGAGTGCGCAAGCGCCTGTTGCCGGAGACCGTGGCCTGGCTCTATCCGCTCGCACTGCTGGCCCAGCAAACCCCCAGGCATCTGGAATTGGCGAAGAAATTCTGCCTGGGGGAGGCGGGCTCCCGCAAGCCAGAGCCTTACGACCGCTGGGGCATATGGGTTCATGCGATTTCCGTGCGTCTAGGCGATGCTACGCTCGACAAACCTGCCCTGAACCTGTCATCGTTGCCGAGCCGCTACCTGCAACCCACCGACTTGTGGAAATGTCTACTCCGCGCGTGGCTCGGCGCGGAGACTGTAGGCCAATCGCGCGGCGACCTCGCGGGGGGCCAGCGCGAAGCAGTGGTCGCCGCGTTGCGGCAACGACTGCAGGCCTGCGGCTTCGCCTGGCTCGATGCACAGTTGGCCGCGGCGGAGGTGGTCTTCGCGGGAGGCGAAGCGCCGGCGCATTTTTTTGTAGCAGGCGGGTTGGAGAGCTGGCGCACCGTGCTCGCATCGCTGCAAGCGCTGGGTGCCGAGACGTCGGCGGCCGGAGACGCGAAGGCCACGCGGCTGGTCTGGTCGATACGCCTGAACCGGCAGGGTGGCGTCGAAGACATCGAGCCATGGGAGCAAAAGCGCGGCCAGCGCGGTTGGAACAAGCCCCAAGCGCTTTCTTTGCCTAAGCTCGCCGGAAACGAGAAGCTGGAACCTTGGGATGCCAAGGTGGCGCGCGCGATCCGGAAGGATCGGTACCATGCGCGCCGCTACACGCTCGATCGCGCCGCGGCGATCATCGCGCTGATCGGTCACCCGGCGGTGACCTTTGCCGATGCGCCGGAGACGATGGTGGACGTGGTCGAAGGCGCGCCCGAACTGGAAGTCGTACGCGAGGGCGACCGCTATGCGATCCGGGTAATGCCGCAGGCGCGCCCCGAACCGGAGGAGGACCCGTCCGCCTATGGTATCGATGAGGACGAGAAACGCGCGCGACAAGCCTTGCGTTCCATCACCGTGGTGCGCGATTCGCCGCAGCGCTTGCGCGTGATTCGCCTGACGCCGGCGCAGCGCCGCGCCGCACAACTGCTGTCGCAACGATTCTCCGTGCCGGCGTCCGCGCAGGCTGAATTGCAGCAGACGCTGCAATCGCTGGCCGGGCATTTTCAGATCCAGTCCGATCACGCCGAGGCGGCGCGAGAGATCGAAGCGGAATCGCGGCTGCGCGCGGAGCTCTCGCCAAGCGGGGAAAGCCTGACCCTGCGGCTGGTGGTGGCCCCGCTGGGGCCGGACGGTCCGCGCCTGATGCCTGGCGCCGGACGGGCGCGCGTGATGGCGGCCGTCAAAGGGGAAACGGTCGGCGCCCAGCGCGATCTGGCAGCGGAGCGCGCGCATCTCGACGCGGTGCTCGCCGCGTTCGATTTTCTCGATCCACCGGCCCGTGGCGACGTCTCCTGCGAATGGCTGGTAGACGAACCGGACCATGCGCTCGACATGGTCGAGAAGCTCCCGCAATTGGCTGGCGTGCACGCCGTCGACTGGCCGCGCGGCAAGCCCGTGCGCGTGATCACGGTCGGCTCCGCTGGCGTCACGCTCAAGGTGCGCACCGAGCGCGACTGGTTCAAGCTGCAGGGACAGGCCCGGCTCGACGAAGGGCTGGTGTTCGAACTCGAAGCGCTGGTCGCCGCCGCCGGCAGCGGCAGCCGCTTTGTGCCGATGGGCAAGGGTGTTTACGCCGCGCTCACCCGCGAGCTGCGCGAAAAGCTCGTGGAGCTTGCCGCGGTGGCGGAGCCGCATGGAGGTGATCTGCGTGTCCCGCAACTCGCGGCCGCCTGGCTTGATGATGTGCTCGAAGGCGTCACCGCAGAGCGGGATGCCGGCTTTCTCGACAAGGTCGAACGCTTGCGCGACGCGCAAGGTCTGCTGCCCGTGCTGCCGGGCGGCCTGCAGACGGAGCTGCGCCCGTACCAGGAAGACGGCTACGTCTGGGCCGCGCGCCTGGCGCAGGCGGGATTCGGCGCATGTCTGGCCGATGACATGGGACTGGGCAAGACCATCCAGACTCTCGCCGTGCTGTTGGCGCGGGCCGAGGTCGGTCCGGCATTGGTGGTGGCGCCCACGTCCGTGTGCGGCAACTGGCTGGCCGAGACCCGGCGGTTCGCACCGACCCTCAATGCGCTCATCTTCGGCGACGGCGATCGCGCGGCGCTGATCGACGCTGCCGGCCCGCGCGACGTCATCATTGTTTCGTACACGCTGATGCAGCAGTCGCAAGAGGCCTTTGCCGCAAAGACGTGGCATACGCTGGTGGCGGACGAAGCGCAGGCGGTCAAGAATGCCGCCGCCAAGCGTTCGCTCGCGCTCTTCGACTTGCACGCCGACTTTCGCATCGCCCTGTCCGGCACGCCGATCGAAAACCGGCTGGCCGAGTTGTGGTCGATCATGCGCTTTTGCAATCCCGGCCTGCTGGGCACGATCACCCGCTTCAACGAGCGCTTTGCCGCACCCATCGAGCGCAATCGCGACCGCGATGCGCAGCGGATGCTGCGCCGGCTGATCGCGCCCTTTGTGTTGCGCCGGACCAAGTCCGAGGTGTTGCAGGACTTGCCGCCGCGCACCGAGCTGGTCCTGACGATCACGCCGGAACCCGCGGAGGCAGCGCACTACGAAGCCCTGCGCCGCGCTGCGGTGGCCACGGCGGAAACTGCTGCAGCCAGCGAGCAGGGCGGCCAGGCGCATCTGCACATCCTCGCCCAGCTCACCAGATTGCGCCGCGCCGCATGCGATCCGCGTCTCACGAGCCCGAACCTGGGTATCGTCGGGGCCAAGGTGCGTGCGTTCGCCGAGCTCGCCGCCGAGCTGGTCGCCAACGGCCACAAGGCGCTGGTGTTCAGCCAGTTCGTCGACTTCCTGACCATTCTGCGCGCGCCGCTCGACGAAGCCGGCATTCGCTATCAGTATCTCGACGGTGCGACGCCGGCCGAAGAACGCACGCGGCGCGTCGCCGCGTTTCAGTCCGGCGATGGCGACCTGTTCCTGATCAGCCTCAAGGCCGGCGGCTACGGCCTCAACCTGACCGCCGCCGACTATGTGGTCATCACCGATCCGTGGTGGAATCCGGCGGCCGAGGATCAGGCGATGGGCCGCGCCCACCGGATCGGCCAACTGCGGCCGGTGACCGTTTACCGGCTGGTGGGCAAGGGCACGCTGGAAGAGCGCATCGTCGAACTGCACCACGACAAGCGCGCACTGGCCGAAGGCGTGCTGGCCGAGAGTGGCGAGAGCGCGGTGCTGCCGTCCACCGCGGAATTGATTTCCCTGATGCGCGGGTCGTAAACTGTCACCCGGTCAGCCATGCCGCGAACCGCGCCCATTGCGGTGTGCCCGCCACCAGAAAACGGGCGACTTGCGACCCGATGATGAGCAGCATGCCCCACCCGAACGCCGGGTGCAGTCTTCGATTCTTCACGGTATCGAAGGCCACGCAGCCGACGATGCACAGGTCAGTCAGACCAAAAAACAGGGGCAGGCCCCCAGCCGCAATGAAGTCGAGCGGGATGCGCGCGATCGCAGCAGTCAGGATGCTCAGAGTCGAGAGCAACATGAACCGCCTGTGAAAATCACTGCGGCGCCACATAAGCAGACCGGCGCCAACCAGGATCGGAAACACCAGCACGTCGCCCAGCGGTATCGCCAGGAACACGAGCGGCGGCGGACCCGGGGTGACGCCGAGTCTGGCTGCGGTGATGGCGGTGACGACGCCCACGCCCACGACCAGCGCTGCGACAACGGCGGCGGCCACGCCGACGCGGCGATGCAGTGCGGTGCGGCCGGTGGCGACCAGACTGATCTGCAGCAGAAAAATCGCGATCCAGAGCGTCATTACGAATCCGTGCAAGTGCACCAGTCCGGTCAACGCCGGGCCTCCAAACGCGCCCTTCAGATAATAGGTGCGCGCGAATCCGGCAAAGACGATGACGACCACGGCCATCGCAGCCAGGATGTACAAGCGGAGGTCGACCCCGCTGCGCAGCGCTCTTGAATTCATACCCATCGCTGTCTCCCCGTATTGTGATGTCCGTCAGTCTGGCGAAATTGTGAAAAGAGTGTAACCATGCTTGCATTATGCCGCAACCAAACAGCGCAGACCGTTGGATGGGTCCAATTGAAAAGGATGGAACAACGCGGTCGACTTGCGGCAGAATGCGCTCTTCTGCCAGGGGACCCTAAATGAAAACCAACCATCTCACGATTCGCTCGCTGGTCGTTCGCCCCGTCGCCGTACCGATGCGCCTGCCGCTGCAGACCAGCACCGGCGCGGTGAGCATTGCACCGCTGGTGCTGATCGACCTTGAAACTTCGGCGGGCATTACCGGCCGGTCCTATTTGTTTGCGGTGACCCGTGCAAACCTGAAGCCCATCGTAGCGCTGGTCGAGGCGATGGGCGAGTTGCTAGTCGGTGATCCAGTCGCGCCGTTCGATATCGAGAAAAAACTGCGCCAGAAATACACGCTGCTGGGTGTGCATAACATGGTGCTGTTTGCGATGTCCGGCGTCGACATGGCGGCGTGGGATGCCTACGCGCAAAGCCTGGGCCAGCCGCTGGTCCGCGTGCTGGGCGGAACACCGCGCCCGGTGCGCGCCTACAACAGCAAGGGGCTCGGCATCATGCCGCTGAAAGCCCTGGCCAAGGAGGCGGAAGCGCTGGTCAAGGAAGGCTTTTCGGCGGTGAAGCTGCGCCTGGGCCGGCCCGCTGCGCAAGACGACAACGCGGCATTGCGCGCAGTGAAAAAGGCCATCGGGCCCGCGATTACGCTGATGTGCGACTTCAACCAGGCGCTCAGCGTCAACGAAGCGATCCGGCGCGGCCACATGCTCGACGACGAAGGGGGGCTTTACTGGATCGAGGAGCCGACGCGGGCCGACGATTTCGAGGGCAACGGGCGCATCGCCGATGAACTGCTGACTCCCGTGCAGATCGGCGAAAACTTCATGGGGCCGGAGCAGATGGCGCAGGCGCTGGCTGCCGGCGCCTGCGACTTCGTGATGCCCGACGCGCAGCGCATAGGCGGCGTGACCGGCTGGATGCGCGCCGCGGCCCTGGCGCAAGGTGCGGGGCTGGAGGTGTCGTCGCACCTGTTTCCGGAAGTGAGTTGCCATCTGCTCGCGGTGACGCCCACCTGCCACTGGCTGGAGTATGTCGACTGGGCCACCCCGATTCTCGCGGAACCGCTGGTGATCAAGGACAGCCACGTGCTGATCCCCACGGCGCCCGGCACCGGCATCCGGTGGGACGAAAAGGCTGTGAAGAAATATTCTTTGTAGCGCAAGTTCCGGCGAGACTTGCCGGTCGCGATTGGCGGTATCGATGCGACACGCGTCCGGGCAATGATGCGCCGCGGAGTTGGATCGGTTGCCGTCGTGCGTGCCATCGACGCGGTGGAAGAGCAGCCATTGTTACTACACGCCAGACCCATGGCCTCTACTCTGCCCGTTTCGGCCTGCCCCGAGGCGGATGGCTCAGCGCCACGATGGGCGGTACTGCATACGCAGCAATCGGCTCGTTGAGCATGAACGTGAATGGACTGCGCACGGTAACACCGCCATAGGCGCCGCCATCCTGAAGGTCTTCGGATAACAGCACGGTGCAATTCTGCAGTTGCGCCGCGGCAACGATCAGGCTGTCCCACCAACCGAGGCGGTGGCGTTGCTCGATCTCACGAGCGCGTCGGATGAGCGCCGCGTCGATGGGCTGCGGGCGCCACGACAAAAACGCCTGGGCGTCGTCCCAGGCGTCCCCCTGCTTGAGTCCTGGCTCCAACTTGCGCGTAACGGTGACGTAGTATTCGGACAGGACTTGCATGCTCGTGCGCCCCGTTTGTTCGTGCCACAAGCGCGCGATCCAGTCCGCCGCGAGCGGTTGCTTTGTCAGTTCGCGCGCATCGCGCGCATAGACCAAAACGTTGGTATCAACGAAGACGAGCGCGGTCATGTAGCTCTTCCCGGCTCGGATAACGCCTTCCAGCGCGCCCCAGCTTCACCGGTGGCCTGGCGAGATAAGCGCGCATCGCGCGATCGTATTCAGCGAGCTCGCCCATGCGTGCTGCCAGCATTTCGCCAACCAGGCGCGACAGGCTCATGTTGTGTTCGGCCGCATAGACGCGTGCCCAAATTGCCGTTTTCTCGTCGAGGGTGATGGTGACATTCTTCATGTGCGCCGTGAATCATAAAGACACAATATCAGTGTAACACAGATTTCGTGTGATTAATCCCGGAACGTGTCGCCAATCGGTGCGCCGCCCAAAACGGCAATTCCGCGGCGCAAACAATCTGCCGCGCTTTCTCAATTGCGACCGAATCATTGGCGGAGCATCAACTGATATTGGTATCATTTCGCGCTATCATCGGGCAAAGAATATCAGCGCCACCGAATGCCCGTGCTGGACAGGTTTCGATTCTCGCGCCTGTTCGCACGACACGTTCCCACATCAGGAGCAAGCACCGATGAGCAACAAGCCGCACAAGAAACCCGAAGACCTTCGCAGCCACAAGTGGTACGGCGTTAACGACCTCCGCTCGTTCGGCCACCGTTCGCGCACCGCGCAGATGGGCTATCACCGCAGCGACTACGCGCGCAAGCCGGTGATCGCGATCCTCAACACGTGGAGCGACATCAATCCCTGCCACAGCCACTTCCGGCAGCGCGCCGAGGAAATCAAGCGCGGCATCTGGCAGGCGGGAGGATTCCCGGTGGAAATGCCCGCGCTCTCGCTGTCCGAGCCGTTCCAAAAACCCACGACCATGCTTTATCGCAATTTGCTGGCGATGGAGGCCGAAGAACTGAGCCGCTGCCACCCGGTCGACGGCGTCGTGCTGTTGGGCGGCTGCGACAAGACCACGCCCGCGCTGNNCCGGCCGGCCCGATGCTGCGCGGCAACTGGGGCGGTGCGACCCTGGGCTCGGGCTCGGACACCTGGAAATACTGGGCCGAATTGCGCGCCGGCAATATAACCGAGGACGACTGGCGCGAAGTCGAAGACGGCATCGCCCGCTCGCCCGGGCACTGCATGACCATGGGCACGGCCTCGACAATGACCAGCGCGACCGAGGCGATGGGCCTGACGCTGCCTGGCTCTGCTTCGATTCCCGCGCCCGACTCCCGCCACGCGCAAATGGCCACCCTCTCGGGCAAGCGCATCGTCGAAATGGTCTGGGAAGACTTGTGCATCGGCGACATTGTCGATGCCCGCGCGATCCACAACGCGGTGACCACGGTGCTGGCGCTGGGCGGCTCGACCAACGCGATCGTGCACCTGATCGCCATCGCGCGCCGCGCGGGCGTGGCGCTCGACCTCGAGCGGTTCGATGCGCTGGCGCATCGAACGCCGGTGCTGGCCAACATCCGGCCGTCGGGCCAATACCTGATGGAGGATTTCTATTACGCCGGCGGCCTGCGCGCGATGCTCGCACAGCTCACCGATCTGCTCGACACCACGGCGCGAACCGTCAATGGCCACGCCTTGGGCGAAAACATCGCGGGCGCCGAGACCTACAACGACGACGTGATCCGTCCGCGCACCAATCCGCTGGTCGCCTCCGACGGGCTTGCGGTGCTGCACGGCAATCTGGCGCCCGACGGCGCCGTGATCAAGCCGGCCGCGATGGAAGCGCATCTGCAGCGGCACACCGGGCGCGCTGTGGTTTTTCGCGACTACAACGACATGGCTGCGCGCATCGACGACCCCGCGCTCGATGTCGATAAGGATTCGGTTCTGGTCCTGCAAAGCGCCGGCCCGCAAGGCGCGCCGGGGCTGCCCGAATGGGGGCAGTTGCCGATTCCGCAAAAACTGCTCAAGCAAGGCGTGCGCGACATGGTCCGCATATCGGACGCGCGGATGAGCGGAACCAGCTACGGCGCGTGCGTGTTGCACATCGCGCCCGAATCCCACATCGGCGGGCCGCTCGCATTCGTGCGCGACGGCGATCTGGTGGAGCTGGACATTCCGGCGCGCAAACTGACGCTAAAGATCGATGACGCGGAAATGGCGCGCCGGCGCGCCGCGTGGACACCGCCCAAACCCCATTTCACCCGCGGCTTTGGCACGCTGTATCTCAAGCACGTGACGCAGGCCAACGAAGGCTGCGACTTCGATTTTCTCGAAGCCGGCGCCGCCGCGCCCGACCCTGAAATCCACTAATGCAGTACTGACACGAATGAACACCATGGAACCCGACGCCAACACTATCGAACTCCTGCGCCACGTCAGCACCGCGACGTTGTGCACGCAGCTTTACAAACGCGGATTCCGCAACGTCTACATCCAGGGCGTCTCGCGGCTGACCAAGCCATCGGGAGGCAATCTGGTGGGACCCGCGTACACGATGCGCAGCATTCCGTCACGCGAGGATCTGGACCAGATCAGCGCCTTCGACGATCCCAATCACCCGCAGCGGAAGGCGATCGAATCCGTGCCGCCCGGTCACGTGCTGGTGCTCGACTGCCGCAGGGAAACGCGGGCTGCTTCGGGAGGCCAGATCCTTACCACGCGATTGCAGGTGCGCGGCGCGGCCGGCCTGGTGTCGGATGGCCCGGTGCGCGACAGCGGCGCGATCGCGAAAATGGATTTTCCGGTGTACTGCGCCGGCGGCAGCGCGCCGTTGAACCTGCTGCTCCACCACGCGATCGATCTGAATGTGCCGATCGGTTGCGGCGGCGTGGCATTCTATCCCGGAGACATGATCGTGGGCGACGACGAAGGTGTCGTCGTGATTCCGCAGCATCTGGTCGACGAAGCCGCCGCCGACGCCATCGAACAGGAAAAGATGGAAGTCTTCATTCTGGAGCGCGTGCAGCAGGGCGCCGCCCTGCCCGGAACCTATCCGCCAAACGCCGAAACCCGCGCCGCCTACGAAGCATGGCGCAAGGAACACGGCGTCTGAACTAGCGCACCCCCCGCCAGTACCGCATCAGCAAATACCCCCCCGCCATTCCGCCCAGATGCGCGAAATGCGCAACGCCGGCCTGCGTGCCGGTCACGCCCAGAAACAGTTCCAATCCACCGTACAACGCGACGAAGATCGGCGCGCGCATCGGAATCGGCGGGAACAACGGCACGACCATCCGCCGGGGGAACACCATCGCGTACGCGAGCAACAGTCCGAAGACCGCGCCCGAAGCGCCCACCGTCGGGTAGGCCGCGGCGGTCAGGCTGGACACGATCAACTGGGCGATCGCCGCCGCTATCGCGCTGACCATGTAGAAGGACAGATAGCGGCGCGGCCCCCATACGCGCTCCAGGTCGGAGCCGAACATGTAGACGCCGAACATGTTGAACAGCAAATGCGTCAGGTTCCCATGCAGGAATGCGTAGGTGATGATCTGCCAGGGCATGAAATTCGCGCCAATCGGCCACAGCGCCATCAACTCTGTCAGCAAGTTGCCCGACACCGAGTCGAGCAGGAATGTCAGGACATTGAGAAGGATCAGTGCCTGGGTGACCGGAGGAAGCGAAAACATCGGGTGGACCTTGCGCGTTTGGGTTCGATGGCAGACAGCCGCTGATAGGTTGGGCCGGCGACGAGCAATTCAATGGCCGGCGGCAGGACTGGTGATTGTAACCATGCCGGCGCGAACGACAGGTTTTCCCGCGAACGGGCCACACGAATGGCACCTCGTTATTCGAGCTTGATGCCGGCGTCGCGAATGAGCGTGCCGAAGCGGTCGAAGTCGGCCTTGTTCATCGCTCCGAATTGTTCCGAGGTCAGCGTGCCGGGCTCGCCGCCCAGGCCAATCAGGCGTTTTTGGACGTCCGGCAACTGCAGTGTCTTCATGGTTTCGGCGTAGAGTTTGGTCACGATTTCTTTCGGCGTGCCCGCGGTGGTGAACAGCCCGTACCAAGTCGTCATTTCGACGCCCGGCATGCCCACCTCCGCGAGAGTCGGCACGTCGGGCAGCTCGGCGGCGCGCTTGGGTGTCATCACCGCCAGCGCCTTCACCTTGCCGCCCTTGATGAAGCTCATCGCCGAGGACGTGGTGTCGAAGTCGAGCTGGATCTGGCTGCCCATCAGGTCGGTCAGCGCCTGGCTGGACCCCTTGTACGGGACGTGGACGATCTTCGTCCCGGTGGCCAGCGCAAACGCTTCGCACGCCAGATGTTGAGTGCTGCCTATGCCCGAGGAGCCACAGGAGAACGTTCCCGGGCTTGCCTTGAGCAGCGCCACCAGCTCCTTGATGTTGTTCGCAGCGACGGACGGTCCGACGACCACGACATTGGGCACGACGACGATCAGCGCCACCGGCACCAGGTCCTTGATCGGATCGAAGCCAAGTTTCATCAAGTGCGGGGCGATGGCTTGCGCGGTGTTGGTGGCGAGCAGCAGCGTATAGCCGTCGGGCGCGGCCTTCGCAGTGGCATCCGCCGCGATGGTGTTCGCCGCACCGGGCCGGTTTTCGACAATAAAGGGCTGGCCCAGCGCGCTCTGGTATTTCTCGCCCAGCATCCGGGCGATGATGTCGGTGCCGCCGCCGGGGGAGGCGCCGACCATGATGCGTACCGGCTTGGCCGGCCAGGATTGCGCCAGGCCAAGATTCGAGGCGAGGCAGAGCAGCAAGGTGGTAAACAGTGAGCGCAACATGGGAATCCTTCTTTTGGGTTTGGAGGTGACCGCTGTCGCCCGGTTCATGGTGAAGATATCGTTACCTGCCCCAGCGCAGCACCATCGGGTCGAGGCGGCGAGCCGTCTCGATCAGATCGGCGCGCGTGACAGGATGTAGGCCCGGGAACGGATGGCGCGGCGCTTCACACGCAATCACGCCGCCCTCTTTCATCAGCGCCTTGCTGGCGAGCAAGCCGCATTGGCGATTCTCGTAGTTGATCAGCGGCAACCAGCGCTGGTAGCCCGCAACGGCCTCCTCGCGCCGCCCGGCCAGGTGGGCATCGACAATGGGCCGCAAGCCATCGGGATAGCCGCCGCCCGTCATCGAACCCGTGGCGCCGGCGTCGAGGTCGGGCAGCAGCGTGATCGCCTCCTCGCCATCCCAGGGGCCTTCTACGCAATCGCCGCCCAGCCGTATGAGTTCGCGCAGCTTGGATGCGGCGCCGGGCGTCTCGATCTTGAAGTATGCGACCTGCTCGATCTCCTTGGCCATCCGCGCCAGAAACGCGGCTGACAGCGTGGTCCCGCTCACCGGGGCGTCCTGGATCATGATCGGGATGTCGATCGCAGCGGAGAGCGCGGCGAAGAATTCATAAGTCTTCTCCTCTGCCACGCGGATGGTCGCGCCGTGGTAGGGCGGCATCGCCATGACCATCGCCGCGCCGGCCTCCTGCGCCTGGTGGCTGCGCTGGGCGCAGACACGGGAGCTGAAATGCGTTGTCGTCACGATCACCGGCACCCGGCCCTGCACATGATCCAGGATGGTCTGCGTGAGCAGCTCGCGTTCGGCATCGGACAACACGAACTGTTCGGAAAAATTGGCCAGGATGCACAGGCCGTTGGAGCCCGCGGCTATCATGAAGTCGACGCAGCGCTTCTGACTGTCCAGATCCAGCTCGCCCTGTTCGGTGAACGTGGTGGGGACGACGGGGAACACGCCTTTGTAGCGTGCGGTGACGGTTCGGCTCATGTCATCCTTCCGATTGTGCTTGGTTATTCGGCGTTGGCGTGGGACTGCCGCATTCTGGCCTACATTCGCTGAGGAAGCGGGAAGTTGATGGATTCGTGCTCGCGCTCGGTGCGACCCATCCGGCAGGCGATGGCGAAGGCATTGGCGGTAGCGTTGACATTGGCGCGGCCCTGGCCGGCGATGTCGTACGCAGTGCCATGCGCCGGCGTGGTGATCGGGACCGGCAATCCGCCCTCGACCGTGACGCCCTTGGAAAAGCCCAACAGCTTGAGCGCGATCTGGCCCTGGTCGTGGTACATGGTGACGATGGCATCGAATTCGCCGGCGCGCGCTTTCAGGAAAATCGTGTCGGCTGGAAACGGCCCCTGCACCGGGAAGCCCTGCGCGATGAGTTCGCGCACAGCCGGCTCGATGATGTCGATCTCTTCGCGCCCGCACGTGCCGCCGTCGCCGCCGTGCGGGTTGAGGGCGGCCACCGCGACGCGCGGCGCGGGCACGCCATTGGCCTGCAGCGACCGGTAGATCAGTTGCGCGGCGGCGATGATGCGGGGCTTGTCGATCAGCCTGGGCGCATCCTTGAACGGCACATGCGAGGAGACGCGCGAGGTCCACAAGCCGTCGAGGGTATTGAATTCGCAAAAGTAGCCGGTGACACCCAGGTGCTGGGCGAAGTGGTGCAACTCGTCTTCGTGTTTCAGGCCGCCCAGCTTCATCGCGTACTTGTTCAGCGGCGCGAAGCAGATCGCGTCGATGTCGCGCGCGAGGGCTGCATCCATGCAGGCGTCGAGCACCTGCAGCACCGAAGCGCCGCCGGACGCTTCTGCCTGAGACCGGTGCGTCTGGTCGGGCCGCACGGTGTCCATCGCGAGAAAGGCCGGGCGCGACGTGTCGGCGCGGCCGCGCACCTCGGCGAAATTCGCGACCGGCGCCGTTGCGACGCCGTGGCCCGCGATCGTCTGTCCGTCTTCCCACAACCAGGGGTCGCCCACCAGCACGACATTGGCCTGGGCGCAGGTGGCTGGATCGGCCAGCAGCCTGGCGATCAATTCCGGGCCGATGCCGGCCGGGTCGCCCAGCGTCAGCGCGACGACCGGCAATGCATTGATGTTCATCAATTGTCCTTTCCAGCCAAACGGGGCCGGGCTGATTCGGTGGCGAGTCGTATTCGGGATCTCGCTGGCGCGCTGACTCATGCGCATCATGCGTAGCATATTGTCGCACTCTCCGTGCGCCTGGCATCGTGACCAAGCTGACAGGTCCGAAAACAGCCAGACAAGACCGGGTATGCGACCGATCATGCAGTGCCTTGCGTGCGCGAGCCTTCGCGCCCGGTGCCCGTGCGGCGCCGTCGGGTATAGTGGCATCCAAGAGACCTGTACAACACGGGAAACCAAAATCATGACTACTCTCACCCTCGATCAAGCCAACAAGATCTTGTCCGCCGCTCTCGCCCAATCGAAAAAGCAGGGCTACAAGCCGATGGGCATCGTCGTACTCGACGACGCCGGTCACCTCAAAGCCGCGCAGCGCGAGGACGGGGCGAGCATGTTTCGCATCGACATCGCGACCGGCAAAGCCTGGGCAGCGGTCGGCATGGGCGTGGCCAGCCGCGTGCTGGTGCAGCGGGCGAAGGACAACCCCAACTTCTTCACGACGCTCGCCGCCACCGCGAACGGCAAGTTTCTGCCGCAGACCGGGGCGGTGTTGATCAAGAACGCTGCCGGTGAGATTCTGGGCGCTGCGGGCGCCAGCGGCGGCACTGGCGACGAGGATGAAGCGATCTGCATTGCGGGCATCGAAGCGGCCGGCCTGACAGCCGGCTAAGGGTTTGGCACGAAGGTGCTTTCGGCGCGGGCAATGCCGTACGCGCAGCGATGCGCTGCAGCTGTCGTTGGATATTGACTGTTCCAGAATAATTTCCGATGCCTGATTCAAAGCGCGAATCCTTCATTCATCCTTCGCCCAGCCAGCCAACGTTGCGGTTGCCGCGCGGCGTTTGCGATGCGCACGTCCACGTGTTTGGACCAGTGGCGCGGTTTCCGTTTGCCGCCGGCGCCCCCTTCACGCCCGCCGACGCGCAGAAGGAGCGCCTGTTCGCGCTGCATGCCATGCTGGGCATCGAGCGCTGCGTGGTCGTCCAGTCCACTTGCCACGGGTTCGATAACAGCGTCACGGCCGACGCCATTGCCGCGCGCGGCGGCGCTTACTGCGGCATCGCGCTGGCGCCGCTGTCGGTCGCCGATGCGACGCTGCACCAACTGCACGCCCAGGGTTTTCGCGGCCTGCGCTTCAACTTCATGAAACATCTCGGCGCCGCCACGCCGATCGCGGAAATCATCGCGCTGACCGCTCGGCTGGCCGCTCTGGACTGGCACCTGCAGGTACATTTCGACGGCACAATGATCGATGACTTGGAGCCGTGGCTGCTGCGTTCGGCTACACCCGTGGTCATCGACCACATGGGACGGATCGATGCGGAGCGGGGCCTGGAGCAGCCGGCGTTCCGTTCGCTTTGCCGGCTGCTGGAGGATCCCCGGATGTGGGTCAAGGTGAGCGGCAGCGATCGGATCTCGCATGAAGATTCCCCATACGTCGATGCAGTCCCCTATGCGCGGACGCTCGTAGAGCGTTTTGGCGACCGGACTCTTTGGGGCACCGATTGGCCGCACCCCAACAGCCGCGGCATTCCCGACGACGGCGTGCTGGTCGATCTGCTGCAGCAGATAGCGCCTTCGCCGCCGCTGCGCCAGGCGCTGCTGGTCGACAATCCGCAGCGGCTTTACCGGTTTCCGGTTGCGCTGCCTGCTGTCAACGCGTTCGTGGCAACATGAGTGCAGCCAACATGACCGGGCGCCTGGCCGGCAAGATCGCGATCGTGACCGGCGCCGGGTGCGTCGGACCCGGCTGGGGCAACGGCCGCGCCACCGCGTTCCGGTTCGCGCAGGAGGGCGCCAAGGTCTTTGCCGTCGACCGCGACCCGGCCCGGCTCGAGGAAACGCTCTCGCGGGTGCGGGAAGTCGGCGGTGCGATTCATCCGTATTGCTGCGACATGACAAACAGTGATGCCGTGAGAGGACTGGTCGCCGCCTGCGTCGATGCCTGGGGCGCCGTCCATGTGCTGGTGAACAACGTCGGCGGCTCCGCGCCCGGTGGGCCGGTGGAGATGTCGGAAGAGTCATGGGCCGCGAACATCGATCTGAATCTGAAGAGTGTTTACCTGGCGTGCAGGCACGCGCTGCCCATCATGGAGCGGCAGGGCGGCGGCGCGGTGGTCAACATCGCTTCGACCTCCGGTCTGCGCTGGACGGGCGCGGCCCAGGTTGCATACGCGGCGGCCAAGGCGGGCGTCATCCAGTTGTCGCGCGTGGTCGCGGTGCAATATGCGGGCAGGGGAATTCGCGTCAATACGGTCGTGCCCGGGCAGTTGCACACGCCGATGGTCGAAGCGCGGCTCGCCACGCAACGCGCCGGCGGCGACGTCGAAGCGCTGCTGCGCCAGCGCCAGGCGCGCATACCGCTGGGTTTCATGGGGGACGGACGCGATACGGCGAACGCCGCGCTGTTCCTGG
>PLYG01000408.1 GCA_003153335.1 Betaproteobacteria bacterium
GAATCTCGTTGATCCAGCGATAGAACACGTGGCCGTGGCGATTGCGATCCCGCATCGTGCGCTCCTATTTCAGCAGACGGCGGCGCGTGAGCACCAGTGCCACATAGTAGGCCACCACCGCATACACCACCAGGACCGCGATGTGCAAGAACAACGCGTCGGGAACGCGCCCCGTCAACAAGGGTCGTGCGATGTCAATCGCGTGCTTGAGCGGCAACACGCCGGCAACCGCCTGCAACACGGCGGGCATCTGCTCGACCGGGAAGAACACGCCCGACAGCAGAAGCATCGGGGTCAGCATCAGCGTAAAGAAGTAGGTAAAAAAATCGTAGCCCGGCGCCAGCGCATTCATGATCAACCCGAATGCGCCGAAACAAAGTCCGACCAGGAAGCCAAGTGGCAGAATCCAGATCGCCAGCGCGGAGTGTCCGTAACCGAGGGCGAGTATCACCAGCAGAATCGCGGTCACCGAAAACACGCTCTTGGTCGCGGTCCAGATCCACTCCGCGAACAGTACGNNATGGATGATCGCGTCCCAGGTCCGCTGCATGAACATCCTCGAAAACGCCGAATACATGCCCTCGAACGAAGCGGTGAACATCGCGCTCTGGCACACCATCCCGGTGCCGATAAAGGCGATGTATTTCATGCCGTTCATTTCGGGAATGAACGACCCGATGCCGTAGCCGATGGCCAGCATATAGAGCAACGGATCGGCAATGTTACCCAGGATCGAGGCGATCGCGAGCTTCTTCCATACCAGCAAATTGCGCTTCCAGACCGGAGTCCAGCGCAGGGAAAACTCGGGAGTACGCCAAATGTTGGTCATCGCTGTTGCTTAATCACGAAGCTCGCGCCCCGTCAGTTTGATGAACAGGTCTTCCAGATTCGCAGGGCGATGGAGGTACCGCACGCCACTCTGGCATTGCAACGTCTTGAGCAGCGGCTGCGAATCGCGCGCGTAGCAGAAGGCGGTCTCGCCGGTGATCTCGATCCGGTCGGACAAGGCACGGCCGTGCGCTTCGCCCCACGCCCGCGCTTCGTCGCCGTAGACTTCGACCACCTCGGGTTCGACATGCAGGGCGATCAACGCCCGCGGCGCGTCGCTGGCGATCAGCTTGCCGTGATCGATCACGGCGAGGCGCGTGGCCAGCCGCTCCGCTTCGTCCATAAAGTGCGTGGTGAGCAGAATGGTCTTGCCCTGCTTGAGCAATTGCCGCAGCCCATCCCAGATCAGGTGCCGAGCCTGTGGATCGAGGCCTGTTGTAGGCTCATCGAGAATCAGCAGTTCCGGGTCGTTGATCAGCGCCCGCGCGAGCGTCAACCGGCGCTTCATCCCGCCCGAGAGCGTGCGGATGCTCGCGTGCTCCTTGCTTTGCAGGCCGGCGAACTCGAGCAACTTCGGGATCCGCCGATCGAGAACGTCCTTGGCAATGCCAAAATAGCGGCCGTAGACAACCAGGTTTTCACGCGCCGTAAAATCCGGATCGAGGTTGTCCATTTGCGGAACGACGCCTACTCGAATACGCGCCTGCCGCGCCGCCAGCGGGACCGGCAGGCCGACCATTTCTATCGTCCCGCCATCGGGATCGATCAGCCCGAGACAGCAGCGCAAGGTCGTCGTCTTGCCGGCGCCGTTGGGGCCAAGCAGGCCGAAGCACTCGCCGCGCTCGATCACAAACGACAGGCCATCGACCACCGCAGTGCCGCCGTAACGCTTGACCAGTCTGTCGACCCGGAGAACCGCTTCGCTCACGCTCGCCACATTCCGGCAATGACGCGCTGCAATTGCGTCAGGCGCCCATGAAAAAAATGCCCGCATCCCGGAAACACGACAATGGGCAAATGCTGCGGACGCGCCCACGCCAGCACATCGGCGAGCGGCACGACGTCGTCTTCTTCGCCGTGAATGACTATGGTGTCGTCGGGAACCGGATCGAGGGCAAAGCGATTGACCGCGGGACCGGTCAATACCAGGCGCTCGACATTGCGCGTGCCCCTGATCCGCTGCCACAACCGCGTCTGCACCAACGTGCCGAAGGAAAATCCGGCCAGCACCAGATGATCAAGGGCGTAGACCTGCGCCGCATGCTCCAGCGCCGCTTGCGCATCGTCGGTCTCGCCCATTCCCTCGTCGAACACGCCCGCGCTCCGCCCGACGCCGCGGAAGTTGNNCCTTGTTGTCCATCGTGCCGCCCATCAGCGAATGCGGATGCGCCACCAGCGCAATGCCGCGCGCCGGGGCGTGTGCGGGCGCCGCCAGATGCGCGACCTCCAGCGCGCCCGCCGGACCTTTGATCAGTTCGGTGACCATCTGCTTGGCTCTCAAGTCAGATGCGCAAGCGTGCGACGGGCTTGCCCCCGCGAATATGGCTGTCGATGATTTCGTCGATGTCGGCCTCGGTGGCATACGTGTACCAGACTTCTTCCGGGTACACGACGATGACCGGCCCCTCGTCGCAGCGGTCGAGACACCCGGCCTGGTTCATCCGGACCAGGCCCCGACCGTTGAGCTTCAATTCCTTGATCCGCTTCTTGGCATACGCGTGCAACGCGGTCGCGCCATGATTGTTGCAACAGTTCTCGCCACCGTCGCGCTGATTGAGGCAAAAAAAGACGTGATGACGATAATAGCTCATGCGTGAGCATTCTGGGTTGGGGATTGCGGGCGAGCGTGAATTATACGCCCCGGCCCCGGCGTGGGTCCCCTGTTACCGGCGCCCGAACAGCACCAACAAATGCAGGGCCGCCAGCAGCGGCCACACCAGCAGCACCGTGCGGGTCAGGCCGTTGAAATTAAGCAAATGGCCGTAGTTCCAGTCGAAGCGCGCCAGCGAGGCTTGCGCCAGCAAGAGGTCGGGCATCAGCACTGCCGCAATCAGCGAAGAGAGCAGCGCAACGGCGCACACGATCATCCGTGCCCGCTGCGGCAGCCAGACCGCGACCAGCAGCGCCAGCGCGCCGCAGGCAATGCCGATCCCCGCACCCGGACGCAGCCAGTGGTCCCAGACCGCGGGCTTGAGCATCAGCGCGGCGGCGCTGGCCTTGAGGGCCAGCGACCCGCCGATGAACAGC
>PLYG01000500.1 GCA_003153335.1 Betaproteobacteria bacterium
GACCCGGACCCGGCACGACAAGGCCGAATCGAATATTGTGTGGAACTATGCGCACACGACCATTCCGCGGCACTTGCGCGACCTGGTGGTCACCGAATACGGGATGGCGGACTTGCGCGGACAGGGCGACGGCGAAGTGATCACGCGTCTGCTGGCGATTGCCGATTCCCGCTTCCAGCGCGAGTTGCTCGCCGCCGCGATAGAAAACCGCAAGCTGGCGGCTGACTACGAAATTCCGGATGCGCAGCGCCATAATCTGTCGGCGTTGCTTGAAGCCAAACCGCAGCCCTGGCGCGACATGGGATTGCTGCCTGATTTCCCGTTCGGCACTGATTTCACCGAGGATGAGCTCGCCATCGTCCGCTCGCTGCAAAGGCTCAAGCACTCGACCGAGCATCCGATCGAATTCATGGAAATGGTGTTCAACAGCCTGGTCGAGGACAAGCATCCGCCGGAGAAATACATCGAACGGATGCACTTCGAGCAAGTGCACAGCCTAAAAGACTGGGTGATGAAAAAGCCGTTCGTGGGAAATCTGCAGGATTTCCCATCCCTTTTAACACTGCAGGATGAACGGCCCCCACCGTGTCGCCCGCATCGCGCTCGCCGCCACGGTGCTGGCACTGTTCGGCATTGCACCCGTTACGCTGCATGCGCAGAACCATCCAACGCGCCCCGGGTGCGGGCGCCGGTGCCGGACGCTCGCTATTCCCGCAGGGAACGAGAGCGCCTCTTCTTCGAGGCGATGATGCGGGTGCTCGATCGCGAGCTGCCCGGCTATCGCGACTGAAGCGACTCCCCGGCCCTCGAAGCGAACCGCTCGAGCTTCTCGCGCAGGCCCGCCTCGATCTCGATTCCGTCACGCCGCTGGCGCTCGAGGTTGTTCAACTCGATTTCTCCGGGCAGGAGCACCGGCTTCGCGGCGTCGGCGGCGGGGGTCGAATGCAGGATCGCGGCGAAGTCGTTCATCCGCTCCGAGAGCCACGATGAGGGCCCCAGCTTTCGCGTGTCGATGAGGAAAAAGAAGTGGCCGAGGTTCTGCGGCTTCCCGGGTTCATCGGACCACGATTGAACGTGCGTGAGGTAGGCCGCCCCGGAAAGCAATCCCGCGAACAGGTCCACGATCAACGCGAGCCCGTAGCCCTTGTACCCTCCGATGGGCAGCAGGAACCCGTCGAGCGCAGTTTTCGGGTCGGTGGTGGGCCGGCCCTCCTTGTCGGTGGCCCATGTCTCCGGAATCGATTCGCCTCGCTTGAGCGCATTGCGGATCTTCGCGCGCGCGACGACGCTCATCGCCATGTCGAGGATGATGGGCCGGCCGCCGGGATGGGGGATGCCGCAGCCCAGCGGACTGTTGCCGAGGCGAGCTTCGCTTCCGCCCGTCGGGGCGATGGTGGTCGTCGCGCTGCTGCCGATGATGCTCGCGAAGCCCGCTTCCGACGCAATATAGTTGTACGGGGCGATGGGTCCGAAATGGTTGCTGCCCCGCGCGAACGCGATGCCGGTGCCGGATTCGCGCGCCATCGCCATGGCGGACTCGAGGGCGCGAACGCCGACCAAAGGCCCCACGCCATTATCGCCTTCGACCGTGGCGATCGCCGGGGCCACGCGCTCCACGCGGATATCGGGCCGCGCCTTGATACCGCCGAGATCGAGACGCTCGCCGTACGACTCGATACGGCTCACGCCATGCGTGTGGACGCCGAAGAGATCTCCCAGCACGAGGATGCCCGCCGCATCGAGCGCATCCTGGCGGCGCAGGCCAAGACCGACGAGCGCATCCGCCGCGAGCTTCAGCAACTCCTCTTCGCGCACCGGCAGGTTCCTAGTCCGCCGTAATCCTGGCTTCCCTGATGACCTTGCCCCAGATCTCGGATTCCTTCCTGATGAACGCCGCCAATTCCTCGCGCGTGCCGGGCTTGGGCTCGAGCCCGTGCTCGAGCAATTGCGCGCGAACATCCGGCGCGCCGAGAACCTTCACCAGCTCCCGGTTCCATCGATCGCAAAGCTCGGGAGGAAGCTTGCCGGGCGCCACGAACGCGTACCAGTTGACCGCTTCGAATCCGGGATAGCCCGATTCCGCGATGGTCGGGACGTCGGGCAACGTGGGCGATCGCGTAAGGCCCGTTGTCGCGAGTGCCCGGAGCTTCCCTGCCTGGATATGCGGGAGCGCGGTGGAGGGCGTGGACCAGTACGACGCGATGCGCCCCGCGAGAAGGTCGGGCATCGCGGGGCCGCCGCCTTTGTACGGAATGTGCGTGAGGTTCACGTCGGCGCGAATCTTGAAGAGCTCTCCCGCCAGGTGCGAAGCCGAGCCGATGCCGGTGGAGGCGTATTCGAGCTGCCCTGGCTTCTGCTTGGCAAGCGCCACGAATTCCGCGAGCGTTTTCGCGGGCAGGCCGGGGTGCACGACGAGCACGTTCGCAAAGACGATGCCCATCGTGAGCGGCGCAAGGTCCTTCTGCGGGTCGTAGGGAAGGTTCTTGACCAGGTGCGGCGCGACGGAAAGCGGACCCACGGAGCCGAGCAGGATCGTGTAGCCGTCGGGCGCGGCATTGGCCACCTGCTGGTGCGCGATGTTGCCGCCGGCGCCGGCGCGGTTGTCCACCACCACCGGTTGCCCGAGGTTTTCGGCGAGCTTCTTCGCGATGATGCGCGCGGCGGTGTCGGTGGCACCGCCGGCCGCGAATCCCACGACGAGCGTGATCGGCCGCGACGGCCAGTTCGCCTGGGCCGCGACGCCACCGGAAAACGCCAGCAACGGCGCCGCGAGGATCGAAAAGAGGGCAATGCGTTTCATCGCTTTCTCCGGAGAATTGTTCGTGTCAACAGATAGAAAATCCAACCGTCTCGGGCTGAGTATATTACCGTGGGCTGGTTTGGCAAGTGCTGTTGGCAAGCACCGTCTTTCGCATTCCGGCGCCAGGTTTGGCCGATCCGCGCGCGGAATGCACCAGCCATGCCCACCCCTGCAGCGGGATTGGAGTGATGTGTTACTCAAGGTAGCGGGCCAACCCAGGGTGAGCACTGAACCACTCGCCCCCGGTTGATGCGGCGATCTACCCGTCGTTGCGCGCTGGCGACTATGTGGTGGGGGCGACGCCGGTGGTGGACGGCAGCGTGAACTTCGCGCGCCGAGCCGCCGAGCGCCTCAATGTTCGGGTTCAGGCAGCGACCAGCGCCCTTCCTCTTCGCGCGCGGCGCCCTCGTCGCGCAGCTTGAGCAAGTGCGCCAACAGCGAACGCATCGCTACCGGGTGCATGCGCTTGTGCACGTCGTCGTAGACCGCCGCAAGCAGAGCCTCCAGCGCCGCCGGGCCCAACTTGCGCAGCGCGGACATCACCTTGGCCTCGCGCTTCAGCCGATGCTCCACAATCCGGTCGAAGACGCGCTTCGGCTCCTCCATCAGGAAGCCGTGGCCGGGCGCCAGCCAGGCGAGCGCATCCCCCAGCTCCTGCGAGAGCGCGCGCAACGACGCGATGTAGGCCGCCATGTCGCCGTCGGGCGGGTTGATGACGACCGTCGAGCTCTGCATCACATGGTCGCCGGTGAACAGCGTCTTTTCCTCCTCGATCAGGTAGCACAGGTGGTTGGATGCGTGGCCAGGCGTGTGGATCACGCGCAGCGTCGTGTTTTCGTTCAGGACGATGCGTTCGCCGCCTTCCAGCACGCGATCGGGCGTGAAGCTGTGGTCCTGCCGCTGCGGGTGCGCCGGCAGCCGGCCATGCACCGCGGCGCCGGTCCGCGCCTTGAGCAGCACAGTGGCCGGTGAATGGTCCAGGTGCGTGTGGGTCGCGAAGATCCAGCGTATCGTGCCGGGCGCGGCGGCCAGCACCGCCTGCACATGGCCCGCATCCAGCGGGCCGGGGTCGATGGCAGCCCATTCGTTGCGCGCGCCGCCGCCGACAAGATACGTGTTGGTACCCGGCCCCGTCATCACGCTGCCGTTGTTGGCCGTGACGCGGAGCAGCCNNGTTGCCGTGGCCTTGCGGGTCAAGGCGGCCGAGTTCGGCCCAGGCATATTCATCGGGCAACACCGGTCGCGCGCCCTGCACGCCGATACCGATGCGCGGGAACATGCGCGGTACTTCGCGCGGCGCGCGGGCCCAGGCCATCACGGTCGTAGCGCTGTCGAAATGCGCGATCGACTGTAGCGTCGCACGAGTCGGCACCATCAATTTCAACGCATCACCATGCGCCAGCGCATTAGACGGACGCAGCCACTGGTGCGCTACGATCTCGGCGCCATCGTGCGCGACGGTCTGGCCGGCCGGCGCCTCGGCGACGAAGAAGCGGGTGTCGAAGCGTTTGGCGCGGTCGAGCGGCGTGAGCCAATGGCTCAGATAGGAGAGCCGATCCACCGCCAGACGCAGCCGGCCCTGTGCACAGAGCTCGCCCAGCGTGCGCTCGCCGCGGTGCAGCGGGCCGCGCCACGCTTGCAACACTGCCAAGGCGCCGCCTTGCAGCGGCTCGCCGTCGGCGCCAACGGCAAACAACAGCCCCGCCTCTTCGAAACACTCGCGCAGCGCCGCCACCTGATAGTCCAGCCCACCCTCGTTGAGGCCGAGCTGTGCACTGACGAGGGCATCGTCGCCGCCGGTGCAGTGGTGCCAGTCGCGGTCGCGCCGGTCGACGATGCCGCCGGGGAATACCCAGGCCCCGCTGTTGCGGTCGCCGCGTTCGGCGCGCAGCAGCAGCAACACCTCCATGCCGGCGGGCGCGTCGCGAACCACTACCAGCGTCGCAGCGGGCCGCGGTGGATTGGGCGTGCTGATAGCAATGGCAGTGGGCTCGGGTGCGATGGAAGGCATGGTGTTCGGGAAACGGTGGCGCGGATTGCCGCAAATTATGCACCACGCCTATAGTTCTCGATGCCACGCAGGCGGTCGCACATCGCCTTCCTGCTAACATTGCAAGATGAACCGCCCCCACCGTGTCGCCCGCATAGCGCTCGCCACCATGGCGCTGGCGCTATCCGCCTGCGCACCCGTTACGCTGCATGCGCAGTCCTATCCGGCACGCCCGGTGCGCATCATCGTCCCCTTCTCTCCCGGCGGCGCCGTCGACGGGCCGATGCGCGTCATTGCGCAAGAGCTGGGCAAGCGCCTGGGCCAGCAGGTCGTGGTCGAGAACAAGCCCGGCGCCGGTGCGACGATCGGCACGGACGCCGTCGCCAAGTCGCCACCGGACGGCTACACGCTGCTGCTTGCCTCGCAGACCAACGCCATCAGCGCGACGCTGTACCAGAAGCTGCCGTTCGATCCGATCGAGGACTTCGCGCCGATTTCGCTGATCGGCCGCGAGCCCGGCGTGCTGGTCGTGAAGCCGGCGCTGCCGGTCCAGACGCTCCAGGAATTCGTCGCCTACGTGAAGGCGCGGCCGGGCCAGATCGACTATGCATCGTCGGGCAATGGCAGCGGCCAGCACCTGTTCATGGCGAAGCTGGCGTCGATGACCGGGATGCAGCTCACGCACGTCCCGTACAAGGGCAGCGGCCAGGCGACCACCGACCTCTTGGGCGGCCAGATCCCCGTGGCCATCCCGGGCACGGCCGGCATGGTCGGCCACATCAAGGCCGGCAAGCTGCGCGCGCTGGCGGTGAC
>PLYG01000360.1 GCA_003153335.1 Betaproteobacteria bacterium
GCCACCGCAGTAGCTTTTCAACAGATTGCCAGCTTTTCCGGGGTGTTGTGCGCCTCAGTTCGCTGCCGCACAGACTGTGGCTGCGCGGTTCTGTAACCTTGCCGTTGAGTAACGAACTGTGAGGGGGACTGCAAATCAGCGATTCAGCCATGGACCGACCGGTTGACGATTCAGAAAACAGGGCCGGGATCGTTGCCGCGATCGCTGAATCCCCGCCGGCAAAGGAAAACAACACGGGCGTGAACGTGGCGGTCGGCATCCTCGCCGTGATCGCGTTGGTGGCGGCGCTTTACGTCGCGCGCGCATTTTTCGTTCCGTTGCTCATCGGCATTCTCACCAGCTATGCGCTACGGCCATTGGTCGACTGGCTGAAGGTCTGTCGCGTGCCGCGGTTTATCGGCGCGGCACTGGTATTGGCAGCGCTGTCCGGGAGCTTGATCTGGGTCGCCGTGGCGGTGAGTGGCCAGGCGGCCGCCATGCTCGAAAAACTGCCCGAAGCCGCGCGCCAGCTTCGCCGCCACCTTGTCGTTACGCGGACGGGCACGCCTACTGTCCTCGATAACGTCAACGAAGCTGCAAAGGAACTGCAGGCCGCCGCCGCCGCCGCGGGCGTGACGAAGGCGGCGCCTAGTCCCAAGCTCATGGTTGCCCGGGAGCCGGAGATGCCGACCTGGTTGCGTGACTATGTGCTCGGACAGTCGGGACTGGTCCTGTCCGTGGCCGCGCAAGCGCCGATCGTGTTGTTGCTTACCTATTTCCTGCTGGCCTCGGGTGCCCACTTCCGGCGCAAGCTGATGCAACTGGTCGGGCCATCGCTTTCGCGCAAGAAGGATGCGGTCAGGATACTCGAAGGAATCTCGGAGCAGGTCCAGCGCTATCTGTTCGCCATCCTGGTGGCGAACACGCTGGTGGGTATCGGCACCTGGCTGGCCTTTCTGGCGCTGGGGATGGAACAGGCGGGCGCGTGGGGCGCCACCGCCGGCATCCTGCACTTCATCCCGTATCTGGGCCCCGTCTTGACCGCACTTGCTAGCGGTGTGGTGGCGTGTTTGCAGTTTGGATCGCCGCTCACCGCGCTGGCGGTGGCCGGGGTATCGCTGCTCGTCGCCGGCGGCATCGGCTTCGGCTTCATGACCTGGCTGCAAAGCCGCTTCGCCCATGTCAGCGCCGCGGCCCTGTTCATTGCGCTCCTGTTTTTCGGATGGCTGTGGGGCGTCTGGGGCCTGTTGCTTGGCGCGCCGCTGGTGGCCATCTCAAAGGTGGTTTGCGATCACGTCGATTCACTCAAACCTGTTGGCGAATTGCTGGCAAGCTGACAAATCACTGTGTGCGCTGGCAGACAGACGAGTGCGGTCGATCGTAATACTCTTGTGCCACTCGAACAGCAAGCAAGAGGAGAACCATGAACTGGGATCGCATCGAAGGCAACTGGAAACAATTTACCGGCAATATTAAACAACAGTGGGGCAAGCTGACCGATGATCAGCTCGACGTGATCGCCGGCAAACGCGACCAACTCGTCGGCAAGATTCAAGAATCGTATGGAATCAGCAAAGATGAGTCCGAAAAGCAGCTTGCCGAATGGCAAAGCCGCCAGAAGGACCTGCTCAAGACCAAGTGAAGCGGCACGGAGGTTATCGCCTCCGTAACTGCCTCATTTCCAAAACACCGTGGAAAGGAAAGCATCATGACCAAGTTCAACATTACCGCACTCGCAGCCGCCTTCAGCCTTGCAGTCAGCGCTGGAGCGTTCGGTGGCACTGTCACCAAGAGTGAATACAAAGCCTCCAACGACGAGATAACGGCCAAGTACAAGTCCGACAAGGCCGCGTGCAAGGCCATGACCGGCAACGCCAAGGACATCTGCGCCGAAGAAGCCAAGGGCCATGAAAAGGTCGCGAAGGCCGAACTCGAGGCGAATTACAAGCCGACCAACAAGAATCGCTACGATGTGCGTATCGCCAAGGCGGACGCCGCCTTTGCGGTAGCCAAGGAGAAATGCGATGACCTCGCGGGCAACGCCAAAGACGTCTGCGTGAAGGAGGCCAAAGCTGCGCATGTCGCCGCCAGGGCCGATGCCAAAGTCGCGATCAAGACCGCTGAAGTGAACGCGACGGCGCAAGAAAAGAAAATCGACGCCAATGCCACGGCACAGGAAAAGAAAGCCGCCGCCAATGCCACGGCGCGCGAGAAAACCGCTGACGTCAAAAAGGACGCGGCGGTCGACAAGCGCAACGCCGACTATGCAGTAGCGAAGGAAAAGTGCGACGCGTTGGCCGGGGACGTCAAGGCCAACTGTATCAAGGACGCCAAGGTCCGTTACGGTCAGTCATAAGCAACCATCACACCACGCGCAAAGTTATGGCAGATTTCCATTGCGCGTTTTGAAAAGCAAGGATGCGAGACCAATTGTGGTCTCGCGTCAACGTTAGAGCGGGAGAATCAATCATGGAAACAACCGGAAAAATGGCAGGAATCGGCGACGCCGGCGGTACAGTGGCGCGCACGGTCGACCAGGCAACTACTGGTGCGCACAAAGCGATCGACAAGGCATCGGATGCAGCGCGTCCCGCTGTCGATCGTCTTGCGTCTGGCGCTCATCAGGCGGTGGACAAGATTGCCGGTGCGGCAACGCAGGCGGTGGAAACACTTGATCTGAAGAGCGAGCAGCTAAAAGACGCGCAGACGCGGTTAACCGAGAATTGCCGCGAATACGTGCGGGACAACCCGATGACGTCGCTGGGCATTGCGGTCGCCGCGGGGTTTCTGTTGAGCCGGTTGCTGGGTTCGCGCTAGTCTGAATACAGCGATGGAAACCGCGCAGACCGCGACTGATAGTCGCGTGCCGGGGTCGCTAGGTGCCGCCGCCCCGAGCGACCCCGGTTCGCTGGAAAATGTCCAGGCATTGTGGCATGACCTGCGCGGTCTGGTCCACGATCATTTGCAACTCGCCGCGCTCGAAACGCAGCGCGCAGGCAAGAGCCTCGTCAACATGGTCGTCTGTGCCGTGGCTGCCGCCATACTTCTGGTCAGCGCGTGGCTGGGGCTGCTGGGTGCGGGCGTTCTATGGCTCATCGCTAGTGGTCTGAACGCGAGTGTGGCGCTGCTTCTTGTGGTCGCGCTCAATATTGCCGCAGCATTCGCTTTGTTCACGATGATCCGCCGCAGCAGCCATCAGCTGCGCTTTCCCGCTACGGTGCGCAGTCTGAAATCCGATGCATCCATGTTTGCTCATCCGGACAAATCGTGATGTCGACCCCGAACCGCGATTCGACAAGACCCGCGCCTCTCAACCAGAGGATACGCGAGGTGGAGCAACAACTCGCAGGCCGGCAAAGGTCGATTGGATTTCGTGCCGCAGCGCTGGCTCGCAATTTGCGCGAAAAATTAAGCTCCCCGATCACACTCCTCGTCGCCGCTGGAGCCGGATTTGCGATCGGGCAATTCAGCAAACGCAAAAGAGCGGAACCACACACAGGCACCGATCCGGCCAATACCCGCCCATCGATTTTCGCAACGTTGATGGACGCGTTTTCGCTGGCCACTACGGTCATGGCGATGCTGCCGGCAATCCGACGGGAGCCGGTACGCGATCCCGAGGCTACGGGCGAAACCCCATAGTTGCGGCTGGATTCCTTGCCGAATTGCCGTTACCGGGAGCCGCTCACCACCAAGCCGTTCGAGGTCTGGTCGGCGCACTCAGGGTGTCGATCGCAGGCCGTTCTTCCTGCGGAAATTTGTGTAGTTCAACTGACAAGAGGGAGCACTTCATGCTTTACACCATTGCTGTCATTCTGTTGATTCTGTGGGTTCTCGGGCTGGTTAGTTCGTACACCATGGGTGGCTTTATTCACATCCTGCTGGTGATCGCCATTGTAGTCATACTGGTCAAAGTGATCACCGGGCGAAGGGTTCTGTAATCCGTTGCTGCGCGACTGCGCGCGGCAGGCGTAGATTGCCTGCCCTGCGTATGCAAAAAAAGGTCGTTTAATGTTCGTTGGCGCACAGATCACATTTGCCAAAGAGCAGACTATGCAGTTGAGTGTTTGGCGTCCTCCCCGCTGAACACTTGCAGTGCCGGCCCGGTAGCGGGATTCCCGTTCCGGGCCTTTTCCTTTTCCCTTCCCTCTGCCCGCCGCTGGCGGCCGGTTCCGATCAATCTTCTGGAGACCCATCTGATGAAAACTACAACTGTTGGACACTGTGAAGCTTCAGCGATCGCGCGGACGCCGAGCGCATTGCAGTCGCCTCATGGTAGCAAGCTGAACCTGGCCCTGCGCGGCGCCGTGCTGTGTTTGGCGCTGGGCCTTGGCGCGGCGTCGTTGCCGGCATTCGCTGACAGGGTCATTGTGCGGGTTGCTCCGCCAGCCCTGCAAATCGAAGAAGTGCCCGCGGCGCGGGCCGGCTATCTGTGGGCGCCGGGATATTGGCGCTGGCAGAACCGTCAGCACGTCTGGGCGAAAGGCCATTGGGAACGCGAGCGCCGCGGACAACGCTACGAATCGCCGCGTTGGGTGCAACGAGGTGATCGTTATCAATTCGCTCCCGGACGCTGGCAGCGCGATTCAAACCGCAAGGGGGGTTGATTCGATGCGCGGCGGTCAGCGCCATGGTGTGCAACGCTAACTGCGCCAGTCTGGGGTTGTTGCCGTCAAAACCACCTCACCTGCGCCCCAAAAATAGTTTTCCATATGTGGGAGACCGTACAGAGCAAAAGGGGGCCGCAGGTGCATTATTAAATCGGGTGCTTATTGTCCTCCCCGACAAGCACCTGTAGCACCTGGCCCGGCAACGGTAATTTCGTTCCGGGCCTTTTTCCATGGTCATTTCCGGCCATCGATCCCAATCCTGAAACAGGAGACGCTTATGATGAAAGCTGCATATTTCGTGCACCGCGACGCAGCAAGAGCGATCCGGCCGGCGACGGCTGCGGGCAACCAGTCCGGCAGGGGAGTGCGCAATTCGCTCCGGGCCCTGGCACTTTGCGTGCTCCTCGGCTTGGGTGCGACGGCGCCGGCTTTCGCCGAGACACACGTCATCATCGTCGGTGCCGCGCCGCCACCTCTGCGCGTCGAACACGTTCCCGCGCATCGCCGTGGCTACGTGTGGTCGGCCGGATACTGGCATTGGAGTGGGCATCGGCATGTCTGGCGCAGAGGCCATTGGGTCAAGGCGCGCCACGGACACCATTGGGCATCTCCGCAGTGGGAGGAGCGCGATGGGCGCTACTACTTCAGACAGGGACGTTGGGAGCGCGGCGGGTAATTACCGCTTCAAGGTCCGCAACAGAGTGGGAACGGCTATTGGAACCGGCTGAAATCCGGCTTCCGCTTTTCAAAAAACGCGCGCGCGG
>PLYG01000263.1 GCA_003153335.1 Betaproteobacteria bacterium
CGCCGATCACCGCGCCGACGACGCCGGGCGCCCTGCCCGTGGGCATCGAGGTCGCCACTGGCATCCTCCTCGACAACGTCAATTATTTCGAGCTGCAGGGCCAACTCGCGCGCTGGACCATCGGCGACGGCGCGCCCATCGTCCTCTCTGACACCGGCGGTGGCCTGGGTGACGAGATCGCCGACCTGGGCGTCATCGACGGCAAGGTCGTATTCTCTGCGCTCGATTCGAGCTCCCCGCCAGAGCGCAGGATCTACGCCTACACCCCCGGCGGACCGGCGCCGGTGACGACGCCGCTCGTCGACACCTGCAGCAGTCCGTGCAGCGAACCGGCAATACCAGTCGGGCTGATCGGCGGCCAGTTCTACTTCAACGGGCGCGACTCCTCGAAGGGGCTGAAGTTCTACAAGACATCGTGGCCTGCCTCAAGCAATGTCATCGCCACCCCGGCGTTCACGGTCAACACCGCGCCGATGTCCTATGTCTTCACCTCGGCGACGCTGGACGACTCCGTCTACTTCACTGCGTACCAGGGCTTCGTCGGGTACATCCATAGTGGCAAGTTTCCCAACTACGGTTTCCAGCGAGGCAACGGACGCACCGGCTACGGGCGCCACCAGCTCTTCGTCCTTCCGGCCGGAGCGACAACGGCGCAGCAGGTCTTCAACACCGTCGACGTCGATATCGACGGCGATGATGTTGCCTCGGGCACGAAGTATCCGGGCTTGCTGACGCGCGTCGGCAACCGGATGTATTTCCGCGCGCGGACCGACACCGTGCCTGAGAACCCCGACCCCGAGTACGGGCTCTTCTCGCACGCTCCGGGCGAGGCGGTGGCCACCGCCAAGGTCAATGCCGACTTCCGGATGCCCAACGCGGGAATGCTCGCGATCGGGAACGCGCTTTACTTCGTCGGCGATGTCGGCTCCGCCGGCGACGCGAAATTCAAGCTCTTCAGACATGTCGCAGGCAGCGGCCCTCTGCATGCCGCGGACGCCATCAGCGATCTCGTGCCCGGCGGCAGCGACCAGATCTCACTCCTTACCGACGTCGCTGGGGTGCTCTTCTTCAAGGGCACTGTCAACGGCAAAAGCAAGCTCTACAAGTGGGCGCCCGGCGACCCACCCGTCCTCGTCAGCGACAATCGCACGGACATCGTCCCCGGCGGCGACGACGCCCCGTTCTGGAATCCGAATGAGCGCCGCGGCGGCGACTCGTCGATCATTAACGGCAAGCTGCTGTTCACCGCGGCGGGGGGAGGCGCGTACCGGATCGACGCCAGTTCGCCGGTGCCCCTCGGCGCGGGCGACGCGCTGGCGGGGGTGCAGGGCTCGGGCACGCGCATCGTCCTGTATCAGCTCGCCTACTATCTCGTGCCCTTTGACTCCACCGTGGTCGACGGGGTCGTCTACACGGGCCCCTCGGGTATTCGTATCCCGCAGGGTTATCCGATCGGCGGCTCGCCCGCGGGGACGTATTTCCCCATCGACCGCACCAGCACCCAGTTCCTGAAAACCTGCTCCCTCTATGGCGACCTCCGGTTCGTCGCCAACGGGGTCCAGTACTTCTGGGCGTACAACCCGGGAACCGATCTGTGCACGTACATGGCCACGACACCGACCCACACGACGTACCCCGGCTATGTAGTGCCGTTCCCGGCCCTTGCCACCCAGCAGACCGAGTTCGGAACGGCTGGCCCGGCGCAGTCGTGGAGATACGACGCCGCGTCCGGCTGGCTCCTCCTGCGGGGCGGTCTCTTGCCTGTCGGCGCGCGTCTCACCGCGAAATCTTTCGCCTATCGCGACGGACAGCTCGTCCTGTTGTCCCCGTCCAAGGTCGGCAGCGACGACATCCCGGGGATTCCGCGGGCGGGGACGAAGTCGGTTTTCGTCAACGGGGATAACTGCGGCGGTGTGCTCGACTGGCAGACGAACATGGTCGAGGTCAACTGCCAGCGCCTCTACCGGTACACGCCGTAGCGCACCAGCGCGGTCGTCCTCGCGCGAGCGCGCAAAAGTGCAACTTGTCGGCGACTCGGAACTGGAAAAGCTCCTGCCGGCTCGCGCAGCTGTCGCGGAACTTATGCTGACAGGTGGAACCAATCTGAGCGAACGAGTGGATGCCGTACGCCGCACTGCGGAGAATCCTATGTCCCGCGAAGAGGTCATCGAGAAGACTCGCGATTTGATGGTGCCCATTATTGGCGGAGCAAATTCCGGCACCCTGATTGCAAAGGTGATGGATCTTGAAAGCATGAAGAACATTCGGGAACTACGCCCATTGTTGTAGCAAAGCTGAATGCGGCATACCGCCGCGTAGAAAGGCGCCAGCACCAATTCTGCACCCGGCACTCCGAGAACTCGGCCCCCAGCTATGGAGCGCCAGCCTTGAGCGGCCTGTTATGGCGGGTCAGAGCCACCCGGAGCGTCGAACCGTATGTCCGCTATCGCGGCGTTGTAGCCGCCGGCAGCGCGAAGATCAACGGCAGCAACGGGTCGAAACCGCCAGTTCGTTTCTTTCGTAAGCGGTCGCTCAAACCGGCTCTACTGACGACCTTATCGGCGCTTTGCCATCGGCTGCTTAGGCCGAGGAGCGGACTTTGGCGTAGTTACCTTGAATGTCGGCAAAGGGTCGTCAAGAGCCATTGGGCAGTTCTGGCGCACGACGGCAGCAATGCACTCATCACCGGCCGTTCATGGTATTCGAAGTTCCCCAACGGCTTTCTGAAGCGACTGCTTGAGGCTGGCGGATGTCCGCGCGACGCCGTTAAAGATCTCGGGAGCATGAAGCTGCTCCAGGCGCTACTTAATGTTGTCGAAAGATTGGACGCTGACGAGGAAGCACGGGATGCATTCGCGAGCACTGCAGAGCCGGATGGATGGAATTTGAACAATGAGCGTATGGCGCCACTTTTCGTTGCGCACGATCTCCGCATCGCCGATGCTCACGAAACGTTTGGCGAGGATCTGCAAAGGCTACAAGACTTGGGCTTCGATACCGCTAGCCTGCGGCAGGGGTATGCCCTAGCGCTGGACTTCGTAATGGATAGAGTGATCGGAGCCTTTGCTGACATTAACCGGCCGCTCACGAGGATTGTGGCTCGTTGAAACCCTTCCACTCGGATGGCGAATATTTACTAATTGCAATTGGTAAACATTGAGTTGGCTAGTAACGGTTTGCCGTTGGTCAGCGCGGTTTGCGGCGCGATGAATGTTTATAAGCTGTTCAACCGTGACTGGATTGAAACGTTCTCTGGGGTGTGAATTATCGCGCGCGACTGAGCAGTTCCGGCCATAATTGATCACGATGGGCAGAGCAGCCCGGCGTCACTCAAGGATTTGATTCCACGGTTCTTCGGTCGCTGTCGACTGCTCCGGCGTCCGTGATCGTTGCTGCTCCGATTTGCTTGATTACACACAAGCCCCCAGTCAAGAAGCGCAAGAATCGCTGACCAGTCATTACTACCGCACAAGGCAAACTGAGTCAACTTCCGCGGAAGCGAAGCGCTGCCTGTTGACAGCGCCGGACTGTCTGCTAACCCACCCGAACGGGCGGGAATACTTGACTGCAGGACCATTTACAGTGACGCGATGGCGCGCGCGAGGATTTCGATGGGCAAACGCAGGTGCTTCAGCGCGCCCGCAAAGAACTTGATGTGCACAAATCGTGCCCGGACCATTCGTGCGCCCTGTCCGATCCGGGCGCCTGATCGCGGCACGTGACGGTCGCGGTCGTCTACTCGCGGGCGCTGGCCGGGATGCACGCGCCCCTGGTCAGCGTCGAAGTACATCTGGCCAACGGGCTGCCCGCATTCAACCTGGTCGGCCTGCCGGAGACCGAAGTCAAGGAAAGCCGGGAGCGCGTGCGCGCCGCATTGCAGAATGCGCAATTCGGATTTCCGGCGCGGCGGATCACGGTGAATCTCGCACCCGCCGATTTGCCGAAGGAGTCGGGACGCTTCGATCTGCCCATCGCCATCG
>PLYG01000366.1 GCA_003153335.1 Betaproteobacteria bacterium
CGCCGGCGAACATGTGCGCGATGTCGAGGGCCAGGCGATCCATCACACGCCGCGCGATACGAAGAGAAGCAGCGCGGCGAGCAGGCCGAGCATCAGGGATACGCCCAGAAAATCGGAGACGCGGAAGACCCGCATCTTGGCAACGGCCGTCTCGAATACGGCCAGCAGGAACCCGCCGACGGTTAGCTTGAGGACATAGACCAGCAGCGCCAATGCGTACGAAGGGAGGCCCTGGCCGGCGATGGCCACGCCCCACGGGGCGAACAGGCACAGAATCAGAGAAAGATAGAGCAGCAGCTTCAACGNNTGCACCATGGTGAGTTCGAGGTGCGTCGCGGGGTTGTCGATGGGAATCCGCGCGTTTTCGGCAATAGCAACCATGATCATTCCGACGAGCGACAGCGCCAGCGACACGCGCAGTCCTACGTCGGGGCCCTGCATGAATGTCGCTACGGACGAGAGCTGGGTTGAGCCGGCGAGCAGGGAAAGCGTGAATGCGACCATCAGCATCGCGGGTTCGGCCAGAGAGGAGATCATCATTTCCCGGCTGGACCCGATCCCCCCAAAGCTCGTTCCCACGTCGAGCCCCGCCAAGGCCAGCATGAAACGCGCGCTGCCCAATAATGCAACGATTGCTATCAAGTCAACGGCCGGGCTCAAGGCGAGGCCCGTAGCAAACGTCGGCACGAGCGCTGCTGCCACCCATGTCGTCGCGAAGATCACATAGGGCGCCACACGAAAGAGCCAGGAGGCGTTCTCGGCCAGCACGACCTCCTTGCGCAGCAGCTTGAGCAGGTCGCGATAGGGCTGGATGATCGGGGGGCCCTCGCGCCCCAGCAAGCGCGACTTGACCTTGCGCACGTAGCCGGTGAGTAGGGGAGCCAGCAGCAGCACCAACACCAGCTGGCCGAGCTGAACGAGGGCGTCGAGGATTACTGCCATATCGCCAGTACGGCCAGCAGCGCCACCAAGGCACCGAATACCAGGGTCAAGTAGCCACGCAGAGTCAGGAACTGCACCCTGTTGAGGCCAGTGGCGGTGACGCCCACAATCCTGGCGACGGGCGTGTAGAAAGCATCCCACACGCGATCCCGGAGATGGACATGGAGTCGTGCCGGTTGCAGATCTCCGGGTGCCGGCATGTGGATTTCCTCGCTGGCGTGAAACACCAGGGTTCCGAATACGCGTCGAATCGGCTGCGCAAAGCTGCCCGCTGTGTATTGGGTAGCCGGACTTGCATCCGGGAATCCGCAGTCCCACGCGGCAGACCGGCGAATGGCATGCGATGCCCATCGATGAATCACATAGGATGCAAGGGTGGCGGCGGCTGCGATGAGCACGAACAACAAGAGGCCGTTGTAAGAGCTTCGGCCCTCGGCGATAGGGACAATCGTGAGCCATCTGAGTCCCGTCTGTTGCGGCAGATGCCCACCGGTTACGATTTGGACCACCGGAGCGAGCGCATCGATGAAGTAACCCGGCAGGATTCCCGCGACGAGGCACAGGAAGACCAGCACGAACATCGCGCTAAGCGAAAAGGCATCCGCTTCCCTGGCGTTTTGCGCGGCACTGGTTCTGGGTCGGCCGAGAAAAGTTATTCCGAATGCCTTTACGAAGCACGCGGCAGCCAGCGCGGCCGACAGTGCCAGCGCGGCCCCAATCGCCGGTGCCAGGAACTTCAGTACCCACTGCGGCACCTGGGGACTCAACAAAATCGCCTGGAACGTCAGCCATTCGGAGACGAAACCATTGAATGGCGGCAGTGCGGAGATTGCGGCCGAACCGATGAGGAAGGCAAAGGCGGTAAGGGGCATGGCATGGATGAGCCCGCCCAGGCGCTCCATGTCGCGGTGACCGGTGGCGGTGAGGACCGCCCCGGAGCCAAAGAAGAGGAGGCTCTTGAAGACCGAATGATTGAATACGTGAAGCAGGGCCGCGGTCATCGCCAGCGCCGCGGGCCCTACCATGTCGTTGGCACGAAAAGCCAGCCCAAGGCCCAGCCCGATAAAGATGATGCCGATGTTCTCGACCGTGTGATAGGCGAGCAAGCGCTTGAGATCGTGCTCCATCAGCGCGTGGAGCACGCCCAGGACGGCACTGGCGCCGCCGAAAAGGAGTACCACTGCACCCCACCACCAGACGGACGGCCCCATCAGGTCGAACACAATACGCACGAAGCCGTACACCGCGACCTTGGTCATTACACCGCTCATCAGGGCGGACACGTGGCTCGGCGCAGCCGGATGGGCCAGCGGCAACCACACGTGCAGCGGTACCAGCCCGGCCTTCGAGCCGGCGCCAAGCAAGACCAGCGCGAGCACTGCCGCGGCAGTATTCGGCGAAGGGTGGGCGCTACGGATCGCATCGAACGCATAACCGCCGTCGGGACCCGCCAAGAGACCAAAACTGAGCAGAAGCGAAAGCGTGCCGAGACTCGCCATCAACAGATAGATGTATCCCGCTTCCGCGTTGCCGCGCTGCTTGTGGTGCGCCATCACGAGCGCCCACGAAGTGAGGGACATGAACTCCCAAGTCAGCAGGAAAGTAAACGCGTCGTCGGCCAGCACGACCAGATTCATGCCGGCAAGAAATGCGGGGAAGAAGGGCAGCACACGGCCAGGCTCACGCTCGTGCCGTTCGTCGCCGAGGCCATAAAGGCTTGCCGTAGCGCCGCCCAGATTGACGACCGTGAGAAACGCTGCCGCCAGCGGGTCGAGCCGGAAATGTGCACCCAGCCAAGGCAACCCGATGGGCAAGCGCAACGTTTGCGCCAGTCCTGGGTCGGTCACGAGAACCCATCCGACCGTTCCCAAGGCAGCCGTTGAGGCGGCTAGCGCGGCCCCGTAAACGAGCATGGTCGCAGTGACCCGGCGCGCGCCTGCGACCGCCAAGATGGCGGTTCCCAGGAGTGTCGCAATGCACCACAGCAATATTTCTACGGCCATTTAGCGCTGCCTCGTTTGCCTATGCGATGCATCCTGCGGCTGTTGCGTATCTATCATTGATGGGTATTGCTTCGCTCGACCTATCTACGGCTGCTCGGGCGCCGCGCTGTGCTTGCCGCTGATCGCGGTCAGAATTCCCTGCATGATAGCAAACGGCGTCGGCGGACAGCCGGGCACCGCAACGTCGACCGGGATCACGTTCGACACGCGGCCGCAACTGGCGTAGCTCTCGCCGAAGACCCCGCCGGTGCAGCCGCAATCGCCGATCGCGACGACCAGCTTGGGTTCGGGCGTGGCGTCGTACGTGCGCTTCAATGCGACTTCCATGTGTTTCGAGACCGGGCCGGTGACCAGCAGCATGTCCGCGTGCCGGGGACTGGCGACGAAATGGATGCCCAGGCCTTCCAGGTTGTAGTACGGATTGCCCAGCGTGTTGATTTCGAGCTCACAGCCGTTGCACGATCCGGCGTCGA
>PLYG01000072.1 GCA_003153335.1 Betaproteobacteria bacterium
TGCATGCATTGGAGAGCGCTGGATCATGAGAAACCTGATAGCCTTGACCGGAACCACATTGATGTTTGTCACTGCCCTGGCCGCTGGCCAGGGCCCGAGAACAGGTGAGCCGAGCGGCGAACTACTCTACTCGACGTACTGCATCGGGTGTCACACGACGCAGGTCCATTGGCGCGAGAAAAGACTCGCGACCGACTGGACCAGCCTCAAGTTCCAGGTCCGCCGCTGGCAAGAGAATATCGGGCTTGGCGTGGGCGAGGATGACATCGCCGCACTCGCAGGGTACTTAAACGGTCTCTATTATCATTTCCCCGCGACCGATACCAAGCAATCTGGTGAAGCCGACGCAACGCGCCAAGTCACGGCGCGGCGCCAGGATTGATCAAACAACAGCGAAGAAACGGCGACCAGGAGCTGGCTGGTGCGGGCTCACGGTATCCTGCCTCATGTTCATGGCCGGGTCACTGGCGATTCGGAATCACCAGGCCCGCACAGGGGTCGTCGCGTTGCGCGGCAGATGTGAACCATACATAATCGAATGGCATGGCTAACGCGGGAGGGCGAACGTAATCGCTCGCGGCAACGAGGCCGGGTTCGACCTCCACGAACCCGATGCTTACCAGCCGCTGCCCAGGCACGCGGTTGGCGAGGTAAACCGGTACGCCGATATCGTTGCGGACATGCTCCGCACCGGCGATCACGATGGCGCCCGCATCGAGCCGGCTGATCAGGGTATCGGCCATGATGGCGTCACGCGCCCGTTGCACGTTGACCATGCGCGGCAATGCGGCAGGCGGCAATTTTCCGCAGTGGCCATCGGCAATTTCGCGATTCATGATGGCTTGCCGCGTGGGATTCCACGTCCTGTCGAGCGCGAGTTCACGCACTGCCGACTCACCGAGAATTTCGAACCCTTGCTTCGCCACTTCCCTGGTACGGTCGCGGGACAAATTTATCGCGACGACAGGGAGTCTGGCGTCGATAGCCGCTGCAAGCAAGGGCTCATAGAGTCCCCACGGCCATCCGTCCTTGTTGAATCCCCCTGCGCTGGCGACCGAATCGGCTGACGTGCCGGGCTTGGCGACTGCCGCGTCGATAGCCGGCTGGAACTCGCGGTCGAACTGTTCCATGGCCAGCGCCGGCCGCCTGCCTTGGGCAATCACCGCCCGCAGCACTTCGGCCTGCAGACGGTGATGTTCCGGATTGTCGTGCACTTCGCCCAGCAGAATGAGTCGGAAGTAGGTGAGGTCGTGCAGCAATGCTTCCTTCGGCACCATGCGGCCCCGGCTGACGTCCCAGATCTTCCCCTGCAGCGGATGTGCTGCTTCCGGGCGAACCAGGCCCGGCGGTGTCGCGCAAGCAAATAGCTGGAACAGCGCCATGATCGCCGCCATGCCGACTGCGGTCTTTCGCGGTTTTCGGAAAAGAAGTTGGCGACGCTGGATCGTGGTCATGCGGGAGATTTCATGGGCCTACGCATTTGCAGTTCGAAGTGATAGCATGGACTCTTGCACGTCAGGGGATTTTAACGGGATTTGCGGTGACCCAAACAAGATCGATACCGGAACCCAGGGGCAAGCTCATGTTTGCCTACCCTTCAGGTTACGTGCAATCGGGCGCCGCCGGCCGCCGCCGGAGGATCGCGGATCAGGAGGTCAGGGGAACACCATGAAGCGCATTGCCATTGTCATTGCCCTGATCATTGCCGCTGGTACTGCGGGCCTCTTTGCGCCAGAGAGTGTGGCCGCCTCTGGCGCAGGAACGCCGGAGCAGCGCGCCGCGCGATTCTTCGATGCGCTGCGTCTGCGGCCCCCTGAGCGTCTGGCGTTTCTGCTTGAAATGCCGAAGGGCGCGGACCTGCACAACCACCTCTCCGGCGCCGTCTATGCGGAGACGTTCGTGCAATGGGCGGCAGCCAACGCGCTCTGCGTGAACCAGACGACGTTTGCGCTGGCGCAGCCGCCGTGTGACGCGACGGCGGGGTTGTCAAAGGTCAGCGCCGCGCTTACCGACGCGACGCTGTTCCGCCAGATCATCGACAGCTGGTCGATGCGGAACTGGGAGAAATCGGGACAGAACGGCCACGATCACTTCTTCGACACGTTCGGCAAGTTCGGCCTGGCGGGGAACGGGCAGATGGGGGCGATGCTCGCCGAGGTTCGCGCGCGCGCGGCGCGCGGCCACGTCTCTTACATGGAGCTGATGCTCACGCCAGACAACGGCGAATCAACGGCGTTGGGTCTGCAGGTCGGCTGGAACGGCGACTCCGAGAGCACGCTCGCCGACCTTACGGCCCGGGGGATAGCCTCGGCTGCCACGCAGGCAAAGCAGAACCTGCGCGACGCGGAGGCGCAGAAGGACACGTTGCTCAAGTGCGGCACCCCGCAGGCGGACCCCGGATGTGCGGTGACCGTGCGGTACGTCTGGCAGGTGTCGCGCGGGTCAGCGTTGGGTCCGGTCTTCGCGCAAATGGTGACGGGCTTCGCGCTGGCCAATGATACGGATTCGAAGTTCGTCGCGCTCAACCTGGTCCAGCCGGAGGATGGATTGTCGTCGATGCAGAACTTCGGCGCGCAAATGCAGATGCTGAAGTTCCTCAGGCCCCGTTATCCGCGTGCGCATCTCACGCTGCACGCCGGCGAACTGGTGCCCGGCATCGTGCCGCCGGATGGCCTGCGCTTTCACATACGCGACTCGATCGAGGTTGCCGGGGCCGAACGCATCGGCCATGGCGTGGACATCCTGCACGAGACCGCCGCGATCGATCTGCTGACAATGATGGCGCGGCGCAGAGTGATGGTGGAGATCTGCCTGACCAGCAACGACGGCATCCTCGGCGTGCGCGGCAGGGATCATCCGCTCGCCACCTATCTCCGCTACGGCGTGCCCGTCTCGCTCTCGACCGATGATGAGGGCGTGGCGCGCTCGGAGATGTCGATGGAATATCTGAAGGCCGCCAACGAGCAGGGCCTCGGTTACGTGCAATTGAAGACGATGGCGCGCACCGGCCTGGAGTACGCCTTCATCGCGGGCGCGAGTGTGTGGCGCGATGCCCGGAAGTTCTCGCTCGTACCGGCGTGCGCGGCCCATAAACCGGGCCAGGTGAAGCCGTCGGCGACGTGCGGTCAGTTCCTCGCCGCCAGCGAGAAAGCACGCTTGCAGTGGAGGCTCGAGCGCGACTTTACGGCGTTCGAGCGCCGGTACTGATGAGCGTGTGTACTGTTGGCGCCGGCGCGAATTTGACCCGGGCCGCCGATTTTGACTGCCCCATGTCCATTCTCTGAAGTAGTCATTCTTGACACGGGAGCCACAGGAATCAATGGCAACTATGGTGGTCCATGTCCGCCGGTGGGGGATAAACCACATAGGTATATCTTCACGCTGTTTGCAACGGGGGTTCCCCAATTGGAAGTGGCGGGGGGAGTACCGAGAACGGGCACTGCTGGACTATTCGGCTTTGTGCTGAACAGTGGTATCGGCAGTAACTTGCTTGGTAAAGCGACATTCACCGCCACCTACGGCAGATAAGTTGCACCGAGTAGTTAACGGCCCTTTGAGACGGCGACCGGCTGGTTATGGCCGGGGCCTGCCGGTGGGTATCGCGATTTTTATAAGCCGTATCCGTCGGCTCACTAGCCGAAATCAGATGCCGCCCCCGTCGGCTGCCCGAGTGCCCGAGCCATGAAATCTTGAATGCGAAGGAATGGTGTTATTCACGCTTCCGCGGTTTCCGCTTGGCGCATGGCGTCAAGCAGCGCGTCAGGCCCCTGGGCGCCGGACACGGCCAGCTTGCCGTTGAAAATGAAATAGGGCACGCCTTCCACGCCGATGGCGCGTGCGCGCTGTTCTTCCTGCTCCACCGCCCGCCGCGACTGCGGATCGGCCAGGCATTGCTCCACCTGTGCCCGATCGAGGCCCGCGGCCGTGGCGATCTCCACCAGGTTTTCCGTCCTGGTCAGATCAACGCCATCGAGAAAGTAGGCGTGCAGGAAAGCTTCCTTGACCCGGTCCTGCAAGCCAGAGGCCGGCGGCGCCGTTGCGCCGGCCAGCGCGATCAGGCTGTGCGCAGCGACGGTATTGGGCTGGCGCGCAATCCGGTCGAAGGCGAACGCGATGCCGTATTCGGCGCCGACCGCAGCCACGCGCGCATAGATGTCCTTGCTGCGCGCCACGCCGAATTTCTGCACCACATATTGCTCGCGGCTCATGCCCTCCGCCGGCAGTTGGGGATTAAGCTGGAACGGTCGCCAGGTGAGGCGCGGCCGTTCCGCGCCCGGGTGTTGCTGCGCGTACAGCGCGAGCGCCGCCTCGATCTGGCGTTTGCCGATGTAGCACCAGGGGCAGATCGCATCCGAAATGATATCCAGGCGCGCCGGCGGCGGGTTTGCGGGGCTCATCGGGGCGTCCTTTCCTGACTGACCCCGCCAACGTAAGTTCCCGCTCCGCCGATTGCCAGGGCGCGCAGGGGAGAGAACATGGAAACCTATCGTTCCGCATTGATCGTCGGCACCGGCCCCGGCCTGAGCGCCTCGCTGGCGCGATTGTTTTCAAAGCAGGGTTTGCGCGTGGCGCTGGCGGCCCGGCGCACCGACAAGCTGGCGGCGCTGTGCGCGGAGACCGGCGCGGCCGCGCATACCTGCGATGCCGCCGACGCCGGCAACGTCGCCCGGCTGTTCGAGGCGGTGGAGGCCGACCAGGGCGCGCCCGATGTTGTGGTTTACAACGCCAGCGGGCGCGAGCGCGGGCCGCTGGTGGAGCTGGACCCCGCGGGCGTGCAGCGCGCTTTGGCGATCACCGCGTTCGGCGGCTTCCTGGTGGCGCAGCAGGCGG
>PLYG01000187.1 GCA_003153335.1 Betaproteobacteria bacterium
CCGGCACCGACGTCGCGATGGAAAGTGCTGACGTCGTCCTGATGAAGAGCGACCCGTATGACATCGTCGCCGCGATCGAGCTGTCGCGCGCAACGCTGCGCAAGATGCACCAGAATCTTTGGTGGGCGGTGGGCTATAACGCGATCGCATTCCCGCTCGCTGCGGGCGTCTTGTACCCATTCGTCCTGAGTCCGGAGGTTGCAGCGATGTCGATGTCCGGCAGCACTCTCATCGTGGCGATCAATGCGCTGATGCTCAAGCGCACCAAGCTGGCAGGCATCCGTCAGCCTGCCTGAAGGAGCCGTCCCACGTACGGATTCACTACGCAGATAAAGGTCCCGTTCGATACCGCTGTCGCGAAAGTCACCGAGGCATTGAAGCAGGAAGGTTTCGGCGTGCTTACCGATATTTAAGGAAATACCGATGAAAGTATCCCAAGTTGCGGTGAAGACTGGAGTCAGTCCCTACGCGATCCGCTATTACACGCGTATCGGGTTGCTCACGCCAGCCCGTCAGTCCGGCAACGGATGTCGCCGGTTCACGGATGCGGACGTGAAGCATCTTTCCTTCATCCGAAAGGCACAAAAACTCGGCTTCACCCTGAAGGAAATCCGCACGATCTTTGAGAAAAGCAGGGCCGGGCAGACACCATGTCCGCTGGTACGCGAGATCGTACAACGCCGCGTTGTGGAGAACTTGAAGCAACTGGAAGGGGTGGTGGCACTGCAGCGCAACATGGAACGCGCGCTCAGGCGATGGAAAAAGATGCCTGACCACGCTCCCGACGGCGACACCATCTGTCATCTGATTGAAACCCATGATCGACACGCGGCTTGACCTGTTAGGTACACGCAAGTTTACACTCCTACGCACCGCTGCTTGACAGCGCAGGCGTTACGGGCGCGCCACTATCACCCGATCTCAACTAAAGGAAACACAAAATGAGTAATCATCTGGACCAAAGCACCAAGGACTGCATCGTCGCCTGCAACGACTGCGCGACCGAGTGCGGCAACTGTTTCGCGCACATGGTCGGCAAGGAAAGCAAAAATGCCTGTCCGGCCTGCTGCATCGAGTGCGCAGCGATCTGCCGGTTGTGCGTCGATGCGATCGCCCGCAACAGTCCGTTCGCCAAGCAGATTTGCAAGCTGTGCGCGGACATCTGCGACTGGTGTGCGAAAGAATGCGGCGCGCACAACATGGATGAGTGTAAGCGCTGCGCCGACGCGTGCCGTCGTTGCGCCGCGGCTTGCCGCAAGATGGCCAGCTAATCAGTGCAAATTAAAGGAGCAAGGCTCCAACGGCACTACCTTAAGGAAAATTTCGTTTAGAAACAATCGGAAACTTGGCTGTGACCTTCGCCTCGATATGCGCAGCAAAGTGGGCTCATAGGCAGAGTGAAATAACTGTCAAGTGCACTATGCTTTTGCTGCCCAGGAAGCACGGAGTTCCAATGCCATGACTTCATGTAGAAATCGCTTAAGGTAGTGCCATTGGAGCAAGGCTCGATAACTTCACGAATATATATCGAACCTGGCCCCTTTTATCTTTTTAACGACTTATTCAAAGGAGCATGGACATGAGCAAGAAAAGAGTGGTTTCCACGATGGCAACTATTGCCTGCCTGGGCATTTTTTTCGTAGCGCCGGCAAGCGCCCAGTATGTCGCGGGCACCGGGCAGCAGTCCACGATGACCCTGCATCATCAGCGGATCGCCGACATGATGAAAGACATGACCCAGGCAATGGGCAGCATGACGGATCAGATGTCCAAAGGTGACCTCACCCCGGAGCAAAGGAAGCAGATGGCGCAGCGGATGGACCGCATGTCTCACATGATGCACCGGATGTCGGGTCTGGAAAGCAGGCCGGCAATGAAAGACGCCGAGTCGCAGAAGCAAATGGATGTGATGAAAAAGCAAATGGGCGAGATGATGGGTGATATGCCCATGGATGGAAAGTCCAAATAGCCATACATCCCGACAGCGGCAGGCAGTCGGCGGCGAGTTCATCGCGTTCTCGCTTGCCGGTTGGCTCGTCCATCACATACCCTGAGACGAAAGCGACCGCATGAGAGCTGACCCCAAGCGCACAGCCGATGTGCCCGCAACCACGATGGCGGCGCTTATGCTTGCGGCCTTCACGGTGTCGGCCGGCTTTGGCGTCCTGCTTCCGGTTCTCCCCTATCTGATCGAGCGTCTACTGGGAGCGGGCGTAACGCCTGCGCAAATTTCCCGTCACACGGGACTACTGACGGCTGTTTACACGCTCTCGCTCTTTCTTTTTGCTCCCCTGTGGGGTCGACTATCCGATCGTCGCGGCCCGCGCGGCGTGCTGCTGGCCGGACTCCTTGGCTTCGGCGTAACCATGCTGTCCTTCTCATTCGTCGAGAGCCTCCCCGCGGTGTACGCCGAACGCTTCTTGAGCGGCGTCTTCGCTGCGGCGGTGGCCCCAGTGGCGGCAGCGGCGATCGGCAACTTCAGCACGACCGAGCAGGGACGAGTCCGCCGCTTTGCGTTGGTCAGCATGGCCAGCATTTCCGGCTTTCTGGTCGGGCCGATGCTCGGCGTTTTCGTCGCGCAGTTTTCCGCAGATTTCTTGACCCTCACCATGCCCGCGGGATCGGTTGCGGTACCCCTCGCAGCCACCGCTCTTCTCGCCTTTGTTGTGGTCGCGGCCGCGGCGTTCGCCGTCCCCGGTGGCAAGGGTTACGATCGGTCTGACAAGAGTTCAGGCGCGCCGGTCGTCAACACTGCATGGCTCGTGCCGAAGCTACTTGTCCTCACCTTCATCGTTGCGGGTGGCGTCGGGGTATTCGAGGTTGGGCTTGCGCTCCGCGGCAAGCAGGAACTCGGGCTGACCCCCTACCAGATCGCGATGATGTTCACCGAATGCAGCATGGTCATGTTCGCAGTGCAAGCAATCGCATTCACGCCCTGGTTCAAGCCGGAGATGACTCGCTGGCTCATCGCGCCCGCGCTGGCCGTGTTGGCGGTCGCGTTGTTCCTTGTACCGCGGGCATCCGATTTTGCATTGATGCTGGCCGTGATCGGTGCCGTCGCGGCCAGTGCCGGCATCCTTTTGCCTATCCTGACCTACTGGATCTCGGCCAAGGCCGGGA
>PLYG01000081.1 GCA_003153335.1 Betaproteobacteria bacterium
GCGTAATGCCGACAATCAGGCACGCCGGCAGCAGGCGGGCGCCAGCACTCTGCGCTACCGCAATGTCTTGCACCATGCTTTGGCGATCTTCCAGGCGGATCATTCGTCCGCGCTCCCGTGGAAGATCGCCGAGACTTTTTTTGACAGCACCAGCAACGCGGCTGTCTCTGCCAGCGCCCTGTCCTTGCGCAGCAGTTCACGCTCCAGTTCCTTGATGCGCTTGCGGTCCGCGCGCGTCTGCTGCGGGCTCGCCCGGGCTTCCTCGGGCGTCGCCAAGGCGGCTCTGGCACTGCCACACCACTTCGCCAGCTCCGCCGGGTACAACCCCTGGGCGCGACACCACGCATGGCGCTGGGCGTCGTTCAGGGCCGCCGTGGCGATCACCCCCTCCAGTCGTGCCGCCGCCGTCCAGACGCGATCCCGCGCTGGTCCGGTCACCGCATCCGTGCGCCACCGTTCCAGGGTTTTCACCGTGATCCCCACTTCACGTGCTACTTCGGCCACCGCAGAACTCTCCGGCGGCAACAACCGTGCTACTGCTCGATCTCTGAACGCTTGTCCGTATCTGGCCATTCTCTTCTCTCTGCGCCCCCGGGTTGGTCGTTCCTATCGAGGCGACAACCATTCTGACACGGGGGGCTTGGTGGCCCCTGTTACACGCGGCACTGAGTCGTCCCCGTAAGTATTCAGGTCTAATAGGGTCGGGCTGCCCTCGCGTGCCCCACCGTCCGCTCCAAGCAGCCCGGGCGCTAAACAACGGGCGTTGCGGCAAATCATGNNATGTCGGGAACCGGGCGGTAGGTGAGCGGCTGGCCGGCCTGCATCGCCCAGGCCTCGTGACCCAGTGGCGGACATCATGCATCGCCCGTGGCACCCACAGGCCCAGGTGCCGGAAACATACCTCAAGTCGCCCCCCAAGGCTGGATCACCAGGGCCAATTTCTCTTTTGTATTGCGAATCATTTGTGTTAACCTTGCGAAATCGAGTCCGGATCCGCGATCGGTACGACCCGAGCATTCGATCGACCCAAACCATGGAGGTGACGATGAAAGCATTTTTATGGAAAGTCTTCGCGATTGCAATTGTCGCAGTTCTTTATGCAGCTCCCGCTCAGGCCCAGGCGACTCGCACCTGGGTATCGGGTGTCGGCGACGACGTCAATCCGTGCAGCCGCACGGCGCCGNNTGGCGAAATCGACTGCCTCGATTCGGGCGGATTTGGTGCGCTGACCATCACCAAGTCGCTCACCATCGACTGCGCAGGAACGCTCGGTTCTGTTCTGGCCTCGGGCGTCAACGGCATCGTCATCAGTAGCGGCACGCCCTCGGTCCCTGTCAACGTGATCCTTCGCAATCTCTCCATCAACGGCGCGGGGACCACTCTCGGTGTGAATGGGATCCGGGCGCTGCTACCTGGCACCCTGCTCCTCGAAAACGTCCTGATCCAAAACTTCTCGGCGCAAGGCCTCGACGCTGAGCCGAGCCAAGGCAATCTCAACGTTTCGATCAAAGACTCGACCGTCAAACAGATCACGAGCGGCGGCATTCTGCTCAAGCCTGGCGCATCGGCGAACGTCGCTGCTTCGTTGACGCGCGTCAGCATGTACGACGGCCAGTTTGGCCTGCGCGCCGAAGACCGATCCAAGGCAAGCGTGTTCCAAAGCATCGCCAGCGGGAACAACGGCAATGGTTTCCTGGCGGTGTCGGCGGCTGCAGCGGCCGAGATCAATCTCGTCAATTCCGTAGCATCCAATACGGCGACCAACGGGGTTGCGACGAGTGGCGCCTTGGCGACGATCCGCATGCTGAACTCGGCTGCGGTTAATAACGCCACCGGCATCTCGAACCCCAGTGGAACCGTCGCCGGAACCACCCCGGATACCAACATCACTGCGGGCAATACCGCCTCGGACGGCGCGGTCAATGCGAACGTCACCCTGCAGTAATAGCCGTGTCAGCTTGCTTACTTCCGCGGTAGAAGGCAAAGCCCCAACCTGGCGCAGGCCGAAGACGAGTCGTTCGTCTGCGGCCTGCATTTTTTCGGGCGATCAAATTGTGGGTGCTTTAGACGTCGGCACTATCGGCTGAGGATCGCTAACCTTCGATCACGCCTTCGCGGCGCAGCACCTGGTTGTAGCCGGCATAGCCATCGACCTGCAGCANNCCAGCACCCCCTGATAGTCTTGCAGGAAGCGGGCGGGCGTGGCTTGGTCGCGACTCATCGCAAAGTCGAACACCACCGCCTGCGTCGAATTCCATGGCCCGCTGCGGTCAGCCCACAGAGAGCCGGACGCACCACTGATACCGTGTGTATTTTGCTATGGCATGGGTACGCGTCAGCACCGGCCGTGCGCGCCGAGCATGACCTTCAGCAGCGCTGCCGAGGAGTGCCGCCGTCTCCAGAGTGCCGCCGCCGCCCTGGCCGCGTCGCGGTAGCGGGGGTAGTGGGCGGCCATGTACAGGAGCGCGTTCGGAACCTCGCAAGGATCCGAGATGAGGCATCCCTGGCGGGCATCGATCGCGTCGGCCTGCAACATGTCCTTGGACACGATCACCGGCTTTCCGGCGACGAGCGCTTCGGTCAACACACTCGAGGCGCTGGTGCGATAGAACCCGGCGTAAGGCAGCAGGACGACATCCGCGCTCGCCAGGAGCTCAAAGTACTCCCGGCTCGTCAGGCTGTCGCGGATCAGGCGTACGTGGTGGCGAGGGTAGATCTCCAGTGCCTGCAGGGACTCGATGGGGTCCGACCGTCGGCGGACGGCTTGGAAGGTGAAACGCAAGCGGCCGTCCAGCACGTGGGGATCGTATAGCTGCGCCACGAGATCCGGCGCGATCGCATAGCCCTTGACTGGCCGCGCGCTCCCCAGCATGACCACGTGCAGCGGCGTTGGGGTTGGGCCGTCCTCGGCCGTAGGAGCGGGAACGAGGTCCACCGGCAGATGTGTCGGCTCGACGGGAACCCGCGTGACGTCGCGATAAAGCCGGGCGATTCCCGGTGTGGTGGCATAGAAGGCCGCTCCCATCGCCGCGATCTCCTCCATCACATTCGACAGATCCCGCTGGAGCAGGGCGCGCATAGGCTCACCGCAGGGCCCGAAGTGAAGCATGATGTGCCACGCCGGCTGAGCGCCGGCCGGCAGGCGGCGCATCGCGTTCAGGATGTCTTCCAGGTCCCTGCCCCCGACCGTGGGAAAGAACACATGATCCGCCCGCGAAGCCCCGGCCGAGGTGACGGCCCTATGAATCAGGGAGCTGAAGCTTGCGTCATCGGCCGGATCCTCGCGGGCGAATTCCCAGAAAGGCCGGGGAAACCAGGGAATGACGGGGACGCCGCGAGTATCCAGCGTGGCGAGAAATTCGCGGTGAGCGAAGACAAGCGGCTCGAGTCCCATGGACGCGGCCCCCAGCGCCATGCCGATGTCCAGGTTGTAGTAGTGCCCCCCATAGTCCGATAGGGATTGGTCCAGGATGATGAATTTCATCTTCACAGTCGTCAGCAGCGAACGACGTGCGTGTCGTCAAGCGGCGTTCGCGCGTTGATCCACGCCAGACGGTCCGCCGGTACGCCGAGCCTCGCCAGCGTCTCGATTGCGCGCGTCCGGTGCTCTCCATAGAGCATCCAGTGATAATGCACGTGGATCGGACTGATGCCCCGCCATTCGTCCGTCCAGCATCACGGTGTCCTCGTGAACCGGTTCCTGATGCGGTAGGCTAAGTCCCTGCCAAGATGCCTTATCAGGAACGGCCTGATTGCCTTGCTGATCTCCTCATGGCTCGGCACGTGCCCGTGTATCCGTTCCCGGATGCGATCCATTTCCATGAAGCCAACGTCGCTCATGGCCGCAGAGGTCTTCTGCAGGGCATGGATGCGGAAAGCGCCGAGGAAGCGCGGAATGTGCGCGAACCGGGCGCCGGCGTCGCGGAAGCGAACCAGCAGATCCCAGTCGATCGCGAACTCAAAGGACTCGTCGATCTTGCCGCCCGCTCTTTCCCAGACGGAGCGACGCCAGAACAGGGTTTCCTGCGGCACATAGTCTGCCCAGCACAGAACCTCTTCGTCGTGGCCGGGCAGGATCCAGCGACCGATCTCCATATCGTTTTCGTCGATCAACAAGCGGTTGCCGTACACCACGTCCACTTCAGGGTGGCAGGCGAAGTAGTCGCCTACACAGGCCAGTGCCCCGGGCAGCAAGCGGTCATCCGAGTTCAGCCAGGCCATGATCTCACCCGTGGTGCGGGCCACGCCCAGATTAATGGCGTGAGACTGGCCGCCGTCAGGGCGCGATTCCCAATGGCTGATCTGACTACCGTATCTCTCCAACACCGCAATCGTGCCGTCCGTTGAGCCGCCGTCCTGGATCACATATTCAGTATTCGGGTAGAATTGGTCCAACACGCTGCGCATCGTTCGCTCGATAAAGGCTCCTTGCTGGTAGGAAGGAGTGACTACCGAGATCATCGGCAATCGGTCTCTTGGAGTGCGGCAACGGTACGGCGCAATACGCCGCAGAGGAACCGGCGAGTGCTGGTTGAGGTTGCCAAGCCGTGGTCTCGCGACTGCCCTCAACTGCGAGACCAAGCGCGTGAGAGACTCCTTCGGGCTCAGGAGAAAATGTGCCATGCGGAAAGCCCTTACCGCCCCTGCCAGTTCCCGGATAACTCGCTCTTTCTCCTGAAGTTCGATCTGGGCTTTTGAGATGTTCGCCGGGGCAGGCATGTGCATACCCGTTGCCTTCCGTTGCTCGCCAAGTTGCTCGGCAATCCCGGCCCCAGCTTCGGTGAGAACGCGCACGCTCATGGCCAGAGCGGCTTGCGTGTCGGCCAGGGCGCGATCCTTCCGCGCCAGAGCGGTCCGCGAGTCGGCCAGGGCTCGATGCTTCATTGCCAGTGCGATCTGCGTGTCGGCGAATTGCCGCCCATGTTTCCCGATGATCTGATCGCGCAACGCCAGTTCGTCGTTGAGCCGTTCGTTGAGCTGTCGGCGTTCCTCGGACACCCGCAGCCGCTCGCCGGATTCCTCGGTGAGTTGCTCGATCAGGCGCTGGCGCTCCCCAGTCTCCGCGGTCAGAAGGTCGATAGCCGCTGCCCGCTGCTGCGCCTCCTCCGCTATCCGGTTTATCCCGGCTTCCTTTTCGATCCGGCCCGTTTCGGCCACGACGTACTGCCGGCACAGCGATAGGAAGAACCTGTGCCCTCCCGGATGCGTAGCCCCTATCCCATCAGGCTGGCCCAGTTCCCTGGCAGACGTTTCCGGCAGGCCTAAAAAGCTATTGAACAGCCCATCGACATCGACTGGGAAGGCGGCATTCTTCCGCTTGCTGACGATCTGCTTCAGCGCCACATTGAACACGAGCATCACCA
>PLYG01000062.1 GCA_003153335.1 Betaproteobacteria bacterium
ACATCCAGCGCCGTCGTCGGCTCATCGGCGATCAACAGCGCAGGCTCGAGGATCAACGCCATCGCAATCATGATCCGCTGGCGCTGACCGCCGGAGAGCTGGTGCGGATAGCTGGCGTAAATGCGCTCGGGCTCGGGCAATTTGACCTGCACGAAAATGTCGAGAATCTTCCGCCTGCGCTCATTGGCCGGAAGGGACGTGTGCTGGGTCAGCATTTCATCGACTTGCTCGCCGCACGCCATCACCGGGTTGAGCGCAGTCATCGGCTCCTGGAAGATCATCGACATCCTGACCCCGCGCACCGCGCGCAACTGCGCGGCTGTGTACTTGAGCACGTCCTCGCCCAGCAGCAGCACCTCGCCCTCTGTTGCCCGCACGTTCGAGGGCAGCAGGCCCATCACCGTCTGCGCGATGATGGACTTGCCCGAACCCGATTCGCCCAGCAGGCACACCATTTCGCCGGAATTGACGGAAAACGAAATGTTGCNNCGCGCGATCGGCGCCTACGGGCAGGGCGACGCCGAGGTCGCGAACCTCCAGTACGATCCGGCTCATTTGCCGCTCATTTGCCACTCAGTTGCCACCAGTGCGCTTGTTGAACTTCGGATCCAGCGTGTCGCGCAAGCCGTCACCCAGCATGTTGACGGCAAGCACAGTCAGCGCCAGGAAGATGCCGGGGAAAAAAACGTTGTGCGGATACTGGTTGAACTGGACGCGGCCCTCGGCCATGATGTTGCCCCAGGTCGGGATTTCTGAGGGCAGGCCCACGCCCAGGAACGAGAGTATCGATTCGACCAGGATCGCCGCCGCGCAGACAAACGTGCCCTGCACGATCAGCGGTGCGATCGCATTGGGCAGGATGTGGCGCAGCATGATTTTCCAGGTCGGCGTGCCCAGCGCGACCGCGGCTTCGACATAGGGCTCTTCGCGGATCGACAGCACCAGCGAGCGCACCAGCCGCGTGACCCGCGGAATTTCGGGAATCGCGATCGCCACGACTACCGTGGTCAGGCTCGCGCCCCAGGCCGAGACCAGCGCGATTGCGAGCAGGATGCCGGGTATGGCCATCAGCCCGTCCATGATGCGCATCAGCACGCCGTCGAGCCAGCGCAAATAGCCGGCGCACAGCCCCGATACGCCGCCCAGAGACAACGCGACCACTGCGACAAACAGGCCGACGACAAGTGAAATACGCGTGCCATACAACACGCGGCTCCAGATATCGCGGCCGAAGCTGTCGGCACCCATCCAGAACGTGTGCTTGATCGCGTGGCCGTCGAGCAGCGTGAATTCTCCGGAGACGCCCGGCTGCACGTTCATGATCGCGCCGTCCATCACCGCGGGATCGACCGTGCCCATCCACGGCGCGGCAACCGCGATCAGAACAAGCAACGCGAGCACGACCGTGCCGAGGCGCACCGACCAGTTGCGCGCGACCTTGGAGAGCACGGTGGGGCGGTGCGAAACCGGAGGAGCCTCTACTGCGATCAGTTCACTGGACACGATGCGCCTCGTGGACAGAGGTGAATACGCGGCGAGATCGCGCCGCCGTTGCCACCATCGGCGGGCGTTCGCGGCGAAGGAATTGGCGGCACCGGTTTGCGCTGCACGTTTTTCAGCTTCTCCCGCACCGTCTGCTGCCGCGGCAATGGCGATCGCGGATGGCGTGCGCCGGATTGTTTGCGCTGGCTCGCCATCAGTAGCGGATCCGCGGATCGAGCACGATGTAGCTCAGATCCACCAGCAGGTTGATCAGCACATACGCGACCGAAAAGAACAGGATCACGCCCTGCACGACGGGAAAGTCGCGCGCCAGCACCGCATCCACCGTGAGTTGGCCCAGTCCCGGAATCGCGTACACGGTCTCAGTCACCACCACACCGCCGATCAAGAGCGCAATGCCGATGCCGATCACCGTGACGATGGGCACTGCGGCATTGGCCAGCGCGTGGCGGATCAATACCCGCACTTCCGGCAGGCCCTTGGCGCGCGCGGTGCGAATGTAGTCCTCCGTCAGCGCTTCCGAGACGGCTGCGCGCGTGACCCGCGCGATCAGCGCGACGTAAATGACGGCAAGCGTGACCGAGGGCAGGATCAAATGCGAAATGAAAGGCCAGAAGCCTTCGCTGATCCGCTTGTATCCCTGCACCGGCAGCAGGTTCAGCTTCAGCGACACGATGTAGATCAGGATATAGCCCAGGACAAATACGGGAATGGAAAAGCCCAGCACCGAAAATCCCATCAGCCCGCGATCCAGCCAGCCGCCATGCTTCCATGCGGCCAGCACGCCTAAGGGGACCGCGACCAGCACCGCCAGCACGATGGTGCAGGTGGCGAGCATGAACGTGGGCTCCAGACGCTGCCCGATCAGCTCGGTGACGGGCAGCCGGTAATAAAACGAGTGGCCGAGATCGCCGGTGAGTATGCCCTTGAACCAGATGCCGAACTGGACCAAGAGCGGTTCTTCCAGCCCCAACTGTTTGCGGATGTTGGCGATGTCCTCGAGCGTCGCGCTGTTGCCCGCGATCACTGCCGCCGGATCGCCAGGGGTGAGCCGCAGAATCAGGAATACGACCACCGCGACCACGAATAGCACGGGTATCACGGCAAGCAGGCGGCGGATGAGGAATTGCAGCATATGGTTTGAATTCGTCTCTGTCGTTAACACAACATAAGCAAGAAACGCACCGTGCTTGCGGTGGTTCGAAAACGTTTCACGCCGCCTTGATCGCGGCGTTGTCAGGCGTCACTTCGCACGAGTGGAACCAGGTATGTATGAAGCAATCCCATAAGGACGAGACCAGCTACGATTGCGGCAATTCCAAGGAGCCTCGATTCGGATTTCATGAAAACGAAGCCGCCCAAAAAGGCCGGGATCGCCGCGAAAATACCTGACCAGTGCGCCGAAACCAGTTTCCCGCACGATTGGCAGTTCACTGCGCGCCCGGGACCGAGTGCCGATTTGCGTAAAGGACTCATTGCTGCACGGCTGCAGTAAGGGCATTTAACCATTGTCGCGACTCCTGCGGAAAATAGTTGCCAATCTCTCGGTGTCCGGTGGCCTGGCTTGCTAAGCCGGGTCGCACACGGGCGGCAATCTTTTCCACAATGGATGCTGCTGCTCCAGCGCATGTGCAAGTTGCAGGATGCCGAGGTCGTCGCGATACCGCCCGATGATCTGCACGCCTACCGGCAACTCGCCCGGCGCAAACCCGATCGGAGCTGACAGGGCCGGGTGCGCGGTCATCGTGATCCGGTAGCAACTCTTCATCCAGTCGACATAGTTGTCGAGTTTTTCACCGTTGATCTCGGTCACATAGGGCTGGTCGACCGGGAATGGCAGCACCTGGTTGACCGGCGCGAGCAGGAACTCATAGCACTCCATGAAGCTGCGCATGGTCTCAAACACGCGTGTATGTTGGCGCACGGCCTCGACGATCTGCGCGCTGGTGAGCGCCAGCCCGCGCTCGATGTTCCAGACCGCGGTGTCCTTCATCTGGTCGCGATGTTTTTCCAGCAACGGCCCGTAGAGTTGCGCCATCAGGAATGCGCGCAGCACGTCGAAACAGGGGTCCGCCTCGCGCAAGTCGGGTTCCGCCTCCTCGATGATGCAGCCCAGCGCTTCGAAGTGACGGATGCCTGCATCGATGGTCGCCCGCACCGCATGTTCCACCGGCAGTCCGCCCAGGGTTGGCGAGTACGCGATGCGCACGCCCTTGAAGTCGCGATTAAGCGGCTTGAGAAACTGGCCGGGATCTTCCCAGATCGCGTTGGGCACGCGGCGGTCGCCGCCCGCCTGCGCGTAGAGCAGGCACGCGGCGTCCTGCGCGGTGCGCCCTATGGCGCCGTGCACCGACGTGTTGTTCCACAGGTCGGTGGCCGGCCACACGGGAACGCGTCCCGGCGTCGGCCGCACGCCCACCGCATTGCAGAAGTTCGCCGGATTGCGCAGCGAGGCACCCAGGTCCGAGCCGTCGGCGAAAGGCAGCATGCGCGTCGCCACCGCGACCGCCGCGCCGCCCGAGGAGCCCCCGCAGGTTTTGGTCAAGTCCCACGGGTTCAGCGTCTTGCCGAACACGTTGTTGAAGGTTTGCGATCCCAGTGCGAACTCGGGCGTGTTGGTCTTGCCGATGATGACCAGTCCCTGCCGGCGAAAGCGCTCGACCATCAGCGTATCGATGTCGGGGACGAAATCCTTGTAGATGGGCGAGCCGAACGTGGTGCGCATGCCCTTGACCCGCTCCATGTCCTTGCAGGCGATGGGCAATCCGGCCAGCGGCCCCAGCGCGTCGCCCTTCATCCTGCGGGCATCGATCGCGTTGGCCTGGCGGTACGCGCCCTCGCCGTCCAGGGTGACGATGGCGTTGACACGGGCGTTGACACGCTCTATCTGCACCAGATGCGCGTCCAGCACTTCGCGCGCCGAGATTTCCCGCGATTGCAGTTTGGTGGAGAGTTCGGAGACGGACAACAGATTCAGCACGGCACTGGCTCCCTCGGTACTGTCATCTCCCGGACGTGAAGGAGAAATCGGACTGCGCTCGCCACCGCAGCTTTCGCGCAAAAAAACCCCTCTCGATCGTGGAGAGGAGTTGGTGGCGAGCGCTACGCTTATTTGCTGACATTCCAGTACACGTTGGCCGGCGACTTGACCAGGCCTTTGACGCCCTTGCGCACGGCAGCCGGGTTGATGTACTCGCCCAGATGCGCATGGGTGCCGATTTCGATCGCGCGCAGTTGCGCCGCTTCGGCCAGCGCCTTCTTCTTGGTCTCGTCGGTTTCGCGCGCGAACTGGTCGCGCAACTCTTCGAGCTTGGCGTCTTCCGCCCAGCCGAACCAACCGCTTTTCACACCCGCCGCCTGGAATGCCGCATTCGATATCGGATTGAGCAAGTCGGCGGAGGTCCACGCGGTCAGGAAAATGTTCCATCCGCCCTCGCTGACGGGCTCCTTCTTCGCGCGCTTGGCGACCAGCGACTGCCAGTCCATCGACTGCATGTCGACGGTGAAGCCCGCCTGCCGCAGCAACTGGGTGGCCACCAGCGGCAGCTTGGAAATCGACGCGAGATCGGTCGGGCGCATGATGACGATCGGCTTGCCGTCGTAGCCGGCTTCCTTCAGCAAGGCGCGCGCCTGCTGCATTTTCTTTTCGTCGTAGGTCACCGAATAGAAATCGGTCTTGTTGCTCGCGTACGGCGTCCCGCACGGAAACATCGACGCGCAGGTCCGCCACAGCGGCTTGCCGTTCAACTGGCCGTTGCCGACCTGGGTGCGCAGAAACGCCTCCTGGTTGATCGCCAGCATTGCGGCGCGGCGAATCTTGGGGTTGTTGAAAGGGGGCGTCAAGTGATTGAAGCGCATCATGTACTGGAAGCCCAGCGGATTGGTGTCGACCAGCTCGATGTCCTTTTCCTTGGCCAGCGACTCGTACTGTTCGAACGCCGGCTGCTCCAGAATGTCGATCTCGCCCTTGACCAGCGCGTTGAACTGCGTCTGCGGGTCCTTGAGGATGATCCATTCGACGCGATCGACGAACACCTTCTTGCCGCCTGCCAGGCCCGATGGCGGCTCGTTGCGCGGCTTGTACCCGGCGAACTTGGTGTATACGACCATTTCACCCGGCTTGAATTCGTCGCGCTTGAAGACGTACGGACCGCTGCCGATTTGCTCGTCAGGGCCGATCTGCTTGTCGCCCGGCGTGTCGGCAAAGCGCTTGGGCATGATGAATGGCACGTTCGAGGACGGCTTGCCCAGCGAATCGAGCACCAGGCCGTATGGCTCCTTCAGGATCATCCTGAACGTCTTCGCATCGACCGTTTCCCACTTGTCGATGAACGACGCGAGCTTGATCCCCATCGAGTCGCGCGATGCCCAGCGCTTGATCGAGGCAATGCAGTCGTCGGAAGTCACCGGCTTGTTGTCATGGAACAGCAGCCCATCGCGCAGCGTGAACGTCCACGTCTTCTTGTCGGGGCTGACCGAATATTTTTCCAGCATCTGCGGCTTGACCACGCTCTTCTCGTCCATTGCGAACAGCGTGTCGTAGATCATGTAGCCGTGATTGCGGCTAATGTACGCCGTGGTCCAGATCGGGTCCAGGATGGTCAGGTTCGAGTGCGGGGTGATGCGCAGCACCTTTTGCTGGGCCAGCGCGGGTTGCGCCAGCACAAGTCCGCACAGCAGGCCGAGTGCTGCAAGTTTGACAAGCTTCATGCTGCTCCTCCGTGAGAATTTCGGGAAACCGGGGCCAGTATAGTGGGGGACGCCGCAAGCCGCAATCGGAGAGATCCAGGTTTGTAATCCCTGGCAGCGCTACAGCGAAATCAGCGAAGCTCCATCCCCAGCAACCGCAACGCCGCCAGCGCCATCACTTGCGCGCTCGCCACCATGACGCCGATCCCGACATATTCGTCGGGTTGGTGTGCGAGGTCCAGGATTCCCGGCCCGTACGCGATGCAGTCGTGCAGGTGGCCGATGCGGGCGATGTGCTTCTGGTCGTAGGTGCCAGGCGAGGCGATGAACGCAGGCTCGCGGCCCAGAACCCGGCGGATTTCGTCGGCGACTGCTTTGACAACGGGCGCGTCGAGCGGCGTGAACGTCGGCAAAAACTCCATCACGTCGCGGATCACGTAGTCGAAGCCTTTCCTCGTCCGCTTGAGGTCGTCGAGCATGACAACGATCTCGGCCTTGACCTCTTCGATCGGTTCTTCGACCAGGAAACGGCGGTCAAGCATGGTGCGGCACGAATGCGCAACCGTCGGCGCCGGATAACCATCGCCCTCGGGTTGTCCGCCGTGTATGCCGTTGATGTTGAGGGTCGAACGCCGCGCTTCCTGCGGTTCCACCGGTTGCGCGGTCGTGCGCTCGTGCAGGCGCGGCAGCAATTCGGTTTCCACTTTGTGCAAAAACGCGACCATGTGATTGATCGCCGAGTCGCCGAGAAACGGCATCGAACCGTGCGCAATCCGGCCGCGGGTTTCGACTTCGCCCCACCACACGCCGCGATGACCGATACAGACGCGATCGACGTTGAGCGGCTCCGGGATGATGACATGATCGACGCGCGGTCTGGAAAAATAGCCCTTGGTCGCCAGATAGCCGACGCCGCCGTAACCGCCCGATTCCTCGTCGACCGTGCCCGAGATTTCCAGCGCTCCGGGAAACCGGATGTCCTCTTCGACGATCGCCTCGATCGCGATCATCGACGCCGCCAGTCCACCCTTCATGTCACAGGTGCCGCGGCCATAGACCTTGCCGTCCTGCACGACGCCGGCGAACGGATCGAAGCTCCAGCCCGATCCGGCTTCGACCACGTCGATATGCGAATTGAAATGCACGCAGGGCCCGGAAGATGCCCCGGCCAGCCGGCCAATGACATTGGTGCGCGGATAGCGGGCGCTGTCGCCGCGCACGCCTTCTGCCCGGACGTATTCGACGCCGTAACCGCTGCGCCGCAAGCGTTCGCCCACGAATTCCGCGCACGCGGTGTACGCGTCGCCGGGCGGGTTGACCGTGGGAATGCGCACCAGATCGACGGTCAGCGCGACGGCCTCGTCGCGCTTGCTTTCGATTCGCCGCATTAGCGCTTTTCGCATGGGATATTTTCCTTTATTGGATGGTTGTGGAAGCACGGAAGCGCACTGCCGCACCTTGCCACGAAAGGCCCGCGCAGTGTACCGTGAGTGCCAATTCCGCAGCAAATCACGGCTGGCCGACAAACTCGCGCATAATTGCGCCCAAACCTTTGCAGGAATGGTACCCATGAGGACTATCGTCGCGCTGTTGCTGGCCGCGAATCTCGCGCTGTTTGCCTACACAGAGCTCGATCGCATGAGCGAAGGCGAGTCGGGCCGCTTGCAGAAACAGCTCTTTCCCGAAAAGATCAAGCTGCTGACTCCGCAACAAGTTGCCGGGCTCGGCCCCGCAAAAGCGGCGCAGTTGGCCAACGTCTGCCTCGAATGGGGTGGCTTCACCGATTCCGAAAAGAGTGCTGCGTTGGCCGCGCTCGAGCCGCTGCAGCTCGGCAAGCAGATGTCGCAGCGACGTACAGAGAGCACATCGGCCTATTGGGTTTTTCTGCCGCCGCTGCCCACGAAGGCCGCGGCGGAAAAGAAGGTCATCGAGCTCAAGGCGCAGGGATTGAAGGATTTCTTCATTCTCAGCGAAGGCACCCGGAAAAACGCGATTTCGCTGGGCGTGTTCAAGACCGAAGACGCGGCGAACAAGTTTCTCGAAACGGTCAAGGCGCAGGGCGTGAAGAACGCGAAATCGGGGGCACGTACGCAGACCATCCAGCAAACCGTCCTGGTGTTGCGCGACCCGCAGCCGGCGCAGGCCGAACAGTTACAGCAACTCAAGAACGACTTTGAGGGCAGCGAAGTCAGGATCGGGCCATGCGACAAGGCCTGAAAATGGTCAACAATAACCTCGTCATTCGGCAGGCAGCTACCGCCGCCGACATGGAGAGCGCCCGCTCGCTGTTCCTCGAGTATGCGGCGTGGCTGCAAATTGATTTGTGCTTCCAGAGTTTTTCCCAAGAGCTGGCAGGTCTTCCCGGCTCGTACGCGCCCCCGGCCGGACGCCTGCTGCTGGCCGAAGATGGTGAGACGGCCGGTTGCGTGGCCTTGCGCCGGCTCTCGGTCGAGCCTTCAGGTACGGCTTGTGAACTCAAGCGCCTATGGGTGCGGTCTGGTTTTCGCGGACGGCATGTCGGTCGCGCGCTGACCGAGGAGGCGCTCGCCGCGGCCCGCGCGATGCACTCCCGCCAGAACCGCGTCGACACGCTGCCCGCGATCATGCCCGCTGCCGTGGCGCTGTATCGCGACCTCGGCTTCACCGACTGCGCGCCGTACTACCACAACCCCATTCCGGGTTCGCTCTACATGGAACGTGTGTTGTAACCGATGCAGCCCACTAATCATCCAGCCCGCTCATCCCCTTCCGATGTGCCAGCGGCTTGGCGCCGGCGATGCGGAACGCTCCCATCCCCGGCCATGCCAGCGCGCCGTTCCGTTTACGCGAGAACAGGATGCCATCGGTGCGCGCCAGCATCTGGGTCCGCGCCCTGGCCCCGCGCGGATCGGCGGGATCGATGATTTCGCAGATCGCGGCGCCCTTTTTCACCTTCGCGCCCGCGGCAACGTGATAAACCAGGAAGCCGCGGCGAGGGGCATAGCCGACGTCCATGCCGCTGATCGGCGTGGGGGCTGACTTCAGGCGCGGCAATGGGCCGGCCCGTCCGGCGATGATGCCGCGCCGGACCAGATAGCGGTACAGATTCCGCGCATCCGACTCGCCCAGCGCGTGCGTGACATCGTGCTGGCTGCGCAGCTCCACCGTGGTCGAGAAACACGCCTGCGGAATCGCCGCGGACGGGAACCGATCCGCCAGCCGGGCCCACAACGCGCCATTCACCCCCGAGAACGTCAATGCCTCCGGGTACGGCTCGTTGTACATCGTTGACAGGGCGCCGAGGTCGGCGGCCAACTCCTGCGCGGCACCCGTGACGTCGCGCGCCGAAGCGAACACGTGGAGCACCGCTTCCATGTCGCAATGCAGGTCGAGCACGATGTCGGCGTCGATCGACAGCTTCATCACCTCCACGCGCATCGTCTGCAGCTCGTTCAGCGGCTGCATCGCCTTCAGTGCCGCGATGGCCGCCTTGCGGATCAGGCCCACGTTGGCCGCGGCATCGCGCCCCAGCTTGACGCCGACCCGTTCGGCCACCGCCCCTGAAAGGTCCAACCAGTTTCGGTTGAAGTTGTCCCGACTGAGCAGGTCGTACCGGCCCAAATGATTGTTGCCGACCAGTTGCGATTGTCCGATGGGATTCACGGTCGGCACCACGATGACCTCGTCCGTGATTCGGCCGGCCCGGTCCGCCTCGGTGAGCCTCGGCATCAGATGGTGCAATGCCATTGCCCCCGGCAATTCGTTGGCATGAATCGCCGCCTGGATATAGACTTTGGGCCTCGCGCCCGCTTTTCCATACCGCAGCCAGGCAATGGAGCGGGCCGTACCTGGGGTCATTGACGGGAGCTGGATTTTGTTTTTCGAAACCGGCACGATAAGCTCTCCTGAATCGGGGTAGGATGGCACGGGGTCATTCTAACAAGGTTCGTTTGTTCTAGGAGGAAGTCATGACAGAACGGGAATTGCGGGATCTGATCGAATCAGTACGGCAAGGAACAATCACACGCAGGCAATTTGTCGGGACCATGCTGGGCGTCGGCATCGCCGCGCCCATTGCGGGCCAGCTCCTGCTGCACGCGGGCATCGCCCAGGCGCAGCCGGTTTCCACCTACAAGCCCACCAAACGCGGCGGTGGCGGCCCGCTCAAGACGCTGTGGTGGCAGGGGGCGACCCTGCTCAACCCACACTTCGCCCCAGGTACCAAGGACCAGGACGGCTCGCGCATTTTCTACGAACCGCTGGCAAGCTGGGACATGGATGGCAATCTCATTCCCGTCCTCGCGGCAGAGGCTCCCACCATGGAAAACGGGGGCGTGTCGAAGGATGGCAAGACCATCATCTGGAAGCTGAAGAAGGATGTGCAGTGGCACGACGGCAAGCCCTTCACCTCGGCCGATGTCGTGTTCACCTGGGAATATGCATCCGATCCGGCAACCGCCGCGGTGACCATCGGCTCGTACAAGGACGTGAAGGTCACGGCCATCGACGCGCTGACGGTGCGGGTGGAATACTCCAAGGCGTCGCCATTCTGGGCGGACCCGTTCGTTGGCGTCAACGGCATGATTATCCCCAAGCATCTGTTCGAGGCCTACAAGGGCGCAAAATCGCGCGACGCGCCGACCAACCTGAAGCCGGTCGGCACCGGACCTTACAAGTTTGCCGACTTCATCCCGGGCGATGTGGTCCACGGCACGATCAATACCAACTATCATCAGCCGAACCGTCCGTTTTTCGACACCATCGAAATGAAGGGCGGCGGCGACGCCGTCTCGGCGGCACGTGCGGTCCTGCAGACTGGCGAATTCGACTATGCCTGGAACCTTCAAGTCGAAGACGAGATTCTGCTCAAACTGGAACAGGGCGGCAAAGGACGCGTCAACGTCACTCCCGGGGGCGACATCGAGTTCCTCCAGTTCAATTTCACCGACCCCTGGACCGAAGTCGACGGCGAACGGGCAAACATCAAGACCAAGCATCCGCTGTTCTCCGATCCGGCCGTGCGAGAGGCGATCAACATGCTGGTCGACCGCGCGTCGGTGCAGCAATTCATCTATGGCCGCACCGGCATTGCCACGGCCAACTTCATCAACAACCCCGAACGCTTCCGTTCGAAGAACACCAAGTTCGAGTTCAATGTGGACAAGGCCAGCCAGGTGCTGGAAACCGCGGGCTGGAAGAAGGGGGCCGACGGCATCCGGGCCAAGGACGGCAAGAAGCTCAAATTCGTCTACCAAACCTCGGTCAACCAGCCGCGCCAAAAGGAGCAGGCCATCGTCAAGCAGGCGTGCCAGAAGGCGGGGGTCGACGTCGAATTGAAAGCCGTCACCGCCTCGGTATTCTTTTCCTCGGACGTCGCCAATCCTGACACGTATACCAAGTTCTATTGCGACCTCCAGATGTACACGACGACCATGACGCAACCGGATCCGGGCGTGTTCATGAATCAGTACTGCTCGTGGGAAGCAGCGTCGAAGGCCAACAAGTGGCTGGGCCGCAACATCACCCGCTGGAGCAGCGACGAGTATGACAAGGCGTACCGCGCTGCCGCGGTCGAGCTCGACCCAGTCAAGCGGACGGCGTTGTTCATCAAAATGAACGATCTGGTGATAGCGGACCGGGTAGTCATTCCGCTGGTCTCGCGGCCGCGTGTCAGGGCCTCCAACTTGAAGCTCAAAGTGCCGGAGAGCGGCTGGGACAGCGATTTCTGGGCACTGCAAGACTGGTATCGCGAGGCATGACGCTGCCGGGCGCGTATATCCTCAGACGACTGCTGATCGCCCTGCCCAGCCTGCTGGGCATCAGCATCGTTCTGTTCACCGTGCTGGCGCTGGCGCCGGGCGACCCGTTCGGCGAGCTGGCGTCCAATCCGAATATTCCACCCGAAGTCGCCGCCGGTCTGCGGCTGAAATTCGGAATGGACGACCCGGTGCCGATTCGCTACGTGCGCTGGCTTACCGCGATGCTGCATGGCGACTGGGGTTTTTCCTTCGCCAGCCGGATCAATGTCGACACGCTGATCATGCAGCGACTGGGGACGACCCTGCTGGTGATCGGTTCTTCGCAGTTGCTGGCCCTGCTGATCGCGTTGCCGGTCGGCGTCTATGCGGCGACCCGCCCCTATTCGCTGTTCGACCAGGTTGCCAGTACCCTGACTTTCATCGGCTTCTCCCTGCCCACATTTTTCACGGGTCTGCTGCTGATACTGGTGTTCAGCATCCAGCTCGATTGGCTGCCCATTGTGTACCGATCAGATATTGCCGCCACGGGCTGGCGGTTCATTTGGGAACATTTCAGGCAGGCCATCATGCCGGTGGCCGTGCTGGGGTTGTTCCAGGCGGCGTCCTGGACGCGGTTTGTGCGTTCGGCCGCGCTCGA